>CAYWMG010000399.1:0-9421 GCA_964459245.1 uncultured Candidatus Bathyarchaeia archaeon | reverse complement strand
GTTTTCGGTGGTAAGCTTATTGTTGCGTCGCCGCTGTGGGTTCCTGCGTTCTCGATATGTTCCATGATCGGACTCAACATAACATTTTTTCCATCACATACTCCATCAACTTCGACCTCACGGGCGTCCAACACAAATTTCGAGATAACTACAGGGTGTTCGTGAGATACGCTCGCCGCCAGATGCAGATAAGCTTCAAGTTGCTCTTCATTATCGGCTACGCGCATTGCAGATCCTGAGAGGACATAACTAGGTCTTACGAGAACTGGGTAACCAAATTGTCTTGCAAAATGTTTACAGGCAGAGGTTGAGGTTGCCTTTCTCCATTGAGGTTGAGGTATAGCGAGCTTATCTAGTAATGAGCTGAATTTTGCTCGGTCCTCTGCAAGGTCGATGGTCTTGCTTGTGGATCCTAGAATGTGTACCCCATGCTTTGCTAGTTTTGGTGCGAGGTTGTTCGCAATCTGGCCTCCCACGCATACTATAACACCGTAGGGCATTTCTCTTTTGTAGATGTCAAGTATTCTTTCGAGAGTTAATTCTTCGAAGTAGAGTTTGTCGCAACAATCGTAGTCCGTGGACACAGTCTCGGGATTGTAGTTTACAAGGATTGTCTCTTCTATGCCATTTTCTTTCAACGCCATGACAGTGTTTACCGCACTCCAATCGAATTCAACGCTCGATCCGATTCGGAAAACTCCGGACCCAAGAACGATGACTTTTTTCCGTGAGAATGATTGAAATTCTATTTCATCATCTTCTCCACCATAGGTCATGTAGAGATAGTTAGTTCTCGCTGGCCATTCAGCAGCCAGCGTATCAATCTGTTTCACAACTGGTCTTATGTAGTTATTTTCGCGGAATTCTCGAATTGAGAATTCATCAGTTTTAACGCATGTGGCAATCTGCTGATCAGAGAAGCCTAGTTCCTTTGCATGTCTGATTAGAGCAGCAGCAATTCCGTCAACGAGTGTGATCCTCCTAAGGGCATGTTCAGTTTCAATTATGTTTTCTAACTTGTGTATGAACCAGGGATCAATTCCTGTTAATTCATGAATTTCAGAGACGGCCAATCCTTCTTGTAAGCCTCTCATAATGAAATAGAGTCGCTCGTCCGTTGGATGCAGTAGAGCGTCACGTATCTCTTCCATTGTGTAGTGTTCTTCTTCGGGATTGCAGACTAATCCGAGCTTCCAAATGTCGAGCATACGGACTGCTTTTTGCAGTGCTTCTTCGAAGGACCGGCCAATCCCCATAACTTCACCCACGGATTTCATCTGTGGACCCAGATGCGGGTCAATATTCCTGAACTTCTCAAGGTCCCAACGAGGAATCTTTACAACACAATAGTCTAGGGCGGGCTCGAAACATGCGGTTGTTATGTTCGTTATTTTGTTCCATAATTCGGGGAGATTGTATCCCAATGCGAGTTTCGCGGCTACGTAAGCTAGAGGATATCCTGTTGCCTTGCTTGCTAAGGCTGAGCTTCTGGACATTCGGGCATTAACCTCGATAGCTCTAATTTCTTCACTCTTTGGATCCAACGCCCATTGAATGTTGCATTCTCCCACAACGCCGAGACTTCGAATAGCGTTTATTGATGCTGCGCGAAGTTTGTGATATTCTCTATTGGTCAAAGTTTGAGAGGGTGCGATAACAATTGAGTCTCCAGTGTGTATGCCCATGGGATCAAAGTTTTCCATGTTGCATACTGTTATGCAATTATCAGCTGCATCCCTTACCACTTCATACTCGATCTCTTTCCAATGATGCAGGTATTCTTCGACCAGAACTTGATGTATGACACTTTGTGCTAGCGCTGTTTCGGCGACTCGATGCATCTGCTCTTCATTCCAAACAATAGCGGAACCTTTCCCGCCAAGAGTAAAAGCAACTCTGATAATGACCGGGTAACCGATTTGTTGAGCAGCGTTTAGAGACTCGTTGACGGAATTTGCTGAGATGCTTTTGGGAACTGGAGTTCCTGATCGGACCATTGCCTGTTTAAAGAGTTCTCTATCTTCCGTCTCCTGAATTGTCCGTATCGGCGTGCCTAGAACCTTAACTCCGTACTTCTCTAATTTTCCCGCCTTAGCTAGTAGTACGCCACAATTGAGCGCCGTCTGTCCGCCGAAGCTAAGCAGAATGCTGTCAGGTCTCTCCTTCCGTATTACTCGCTCAACGTACTCTGGAGTTATGGGCAGAAGATAGATCTTCACTCCATCTTTCGGATCTGTTTGTATGGTTGCGATGTTTGGGTTGACGAGAACGATCTCGATTCCTTCCTCCCTCAATGCCTTGAGGCATTGTGAACCACTGTAGTCAAATTCCGCCGCCTCGCCAATTTTGACGGCTCCGCTACCGAGCACTAGTGTTTTCCGTATCCATTCATGCCGCGGCATCATGAACCACCTTAGCGAAGAGATCAAAGATGAACTCTGTATCCGTAGGACCCGGTGAAGCCTCAGGATGCCACTGAACCCCCCAGCAACGTTTCTTAGGATGCTTGACTCCTTCGACTGACCCGTCGTTTGCGTTAACGAAACACACATTCAGGCCTGCTCTCTCTAGCGCTTCTTTATCCACGGCGTAGCCATGATTTTGAGTCGTAATGTAGCATCTGCCAGTCTTAACGTCGAGAACTGGCTGATTCTGTGACCTATGTCCGTACTTCATTTTGTAGGTGTCCGCATCTTGAGCAAGTGCAATCAGTTGATTTCCGAGGCAAATTCCCAGCACGGGCATTCCAGTCTCGATCAGTTCTTGAATCGTCCTGATCGTGCCTTTGCAGGTCTTCGGATCTCCAGGGCCATTGCTTACAACGACACCTGCAGGTTCGGCTTCCATCACATCATCGGCCTTCACGTCATATGGCAGCCTAGTAACCGCGAAATTCCTCTTCAGAAAATTTCTAATGATACTAAACTTGACTCCGCAATCTATTAACGCGATACGATCCTCACGTTCTTCACAATAGGTAATCGGTCGACGAACCGAAACCTCACTTACAAGGTTGCTCATGTTCGGGTCAGCAATTTCCATGCTGAACTTACCATCAACCTTGTCAGGAACAATTTGACTCAGCATCACGCCTCTCTCGCGCAGAACTCTTGTAAGTCGACGAGTATCTACTCCATAGATACCTGGAATACCCTCTGACCGAAGCCATACATCCAGACTACGTATGCTCTGATAATGGCTCGGCGACTCACATACTTCGTGAACAATCAGGCCGCGAACTTGAATATGGTCAGATTCGAAAAATTCTGGTAACCCTTCCGATTTTGCTTCATAACCTGAAACTCCATAATTACCGACGAGAGGGTATGTGAGACAGACAATCTGTCCTCGATAGGAAGGGTCTGTAAGCGCTTCAGGATATCCGACCATTGATGTTGAAAACACTGCCTCACCATTGGTCGACTTCCGAGCACCGAATGAGTACCCCTTGAAGACCGTGCCATCCTCCAAGATCAAAGAAGAGGGCACTCGTTCTCTGATTTGTTGCAGAACTCGTTCTCCAACGCTGGCGGGTTCAAAACTTTGTAACAGGTTTCATTAATTCTCCCATTTGCATTAGGGAGGGATCATGAACCCTTCTACAAGAATGCATAGACGAGTATATGATTCTTACGTAATCAGTGATCATGTGACGGTTCTAGTAAGAGTTTAGAGTGGTAGTGGCCTGACTGGACTTAGTTGGTGGACGAGTTTAAGGTCTTCGAAGGAATTTTTCATTAACGATGTGAAGAGGAGTCTTTCCTTGCAGAATCCTTAGGACGTTGGTTGTTGCTTTTCGGCGAGAATCTACATTTGACTCTGCGGAGTAGTATGCTCTGTGGGGTGTCATTATGACATTCTCTAAACGCAGTAGAGGCTCTGTATGATTCGGCGGCTCACCTTCTATGACGTCAAGAGCTGCTCCTGCAATCCATTTCTCTTCTAGAGCCTTCAAGAGAGCCTTCTTGTCCACAATCCCACCTCTCGCTGTATTGATTAGCAAAGCATGCTTCTTCATTTTCTTCAGTCGCTCTTCCTGAATCATGTGATACGTCTCATCCGTAAGCGGCGTGTGGATGGTCACAAAATCAGAATTCTCCAGAAGAAATTCGAGGGTTTCTGACCGGTCGATGTTTAGCGACCTCTCGATCCCTATACTCAGATATGGATCGTAGAACAGCACCCTCATGCCGAAGGCTTTGGCTCTAATGGCAACTGCTGTGCCTATTCGCCCCAGTCCGATCACTCCAAGTGTTTTCCCATGAAGGCCCATTACGGGTGTAGATACGGCGTCAGGAAGTTTTGCGAACCACATTCCTCTCTTGGCAGCGTCTATCAAACCTAGCATTCTCTTGTTTGCCATCAGCAAGAGCGCGATTGCATAGTCCGCAACCTCGTTCACGCAATAGTCAGGTATATTACATACAGGGATTCCCCTTCCTCCCGCTACTTTGAAGTCAATCCTATCAAAGCCAATACCATGTGCTTGGATTAGCTTGCATCTCGTCATCCCCATGATGGCCTTCTCTCGCACTTCGATCGGGCCCGTAATCACTGCGTCTGCGTCCCTAACGACTTCCACAACCTCTTCTTGATTCGAGCATTTGTAAGGGTGAAAGGTCGCGACGCCTTGAAGCATCTCCTCTTCAAATTCAGGATTGTTGTCAACAAAGAGAGGATACACGACCCTGTATTTTGCTGCCAAATTCGACCACCAGCAGACCTATCGTCTACTCTCGATCGCACACCACGATGAAACTAGAAGGATATAAGCTCTCATCAGATGATGATGCATCAACATTCTACTGAGCTGCAAGAGTGCGAATTCACAAAAGTAAGCCTCTTCATCTCAATATTGGAAGGATTGATATGCCAAGCGGAGCTGGCTCAGGTAATGATGTAAAAAAAGAAATTATGGAGCGGGGGGAGCCATGCCTATCTTACGCCTTAGCATCAAGAGCTTCAAGGCTGATGTCCTTTGTTTCCTTCAGCAGGAGGATTCCGAAGAGTCCTATTACGAAATAGATCACATAGAAAGCAGGTATGTAATAGTACCTAGTTGCCACGTCCTTTCCTATAAGTTCGGAGAGTATTGCTGGCGTGAACATTCCTCCTATCATAGCAGAAATTTCGTACGCAAGTCCTGATCCTGAGTATCTATATTTTGTAGGAAACTGCTCCGAAGCGAGGACTGGCGCAAACGCGTGCATAGCCCCTACACCAAAAACTACTAGGAGCAGCTCAGTTATCAAAACCAATGGTATATTCTTGCTGAGTATGGATAAAACGTAAGGATACGACATTACGGTTGGAATTGCTAGGAAAATTATGCCCGTAGTTCTTCTTTTGAAAACCCTTGAGAACCATCCGTTTACTGCTAGACCGGCGAAATCATATAATCTTCCTATCCCTACGACGAACGCGATGAGAACCAGCGAGTAACCAGCTATATCCATGTATGAAACCATGTAAGTCAACGCTGCGTAGCCATCAAATTGTTGAAAGGCAGAAAACAAAGCGAGCAGAATTATAGGGCCAGTAAATTTTCTGAAGACGGAAATGCTGGGGAACCTAGCCTGACTTTTTTGCCCAATCAACTGAACCATATGGGGTGTTTCCGCAATAGCATATCTGGCTATTAGGGATGGTATAACAATGGCAAGGGTGAGTAAGAAGCCGATCCTCCATCCTATTGTCGTAAACGTTGAACTGAATACTCCTAGCACTACCGCTCCGAGAAAGCCTCCTATGGAGAACCCTGCATTTGCAAAGCCCGTCCAGAAAGCCCGATACTTTCTCTTCGAACCAAACTCCGCCAGGAGAGCTGTCGCGCCTCCGAATTCTCCCCCAAGCCCCAACCCAGTAATGACTCTGAGTATTACCAGTAAGATGGGAGCGAGAACGCCTATGGTAGCTGCCCCTGGCAGTACCCCTGTTAACGTGCCTCCTACGCCGACTAATGTAAGGTCCACCATGAAACTGAACTTTCTTCCAATCTTGTCTCCATAATGTCCGAAGAGGAATGCTCCAACAATTCTGGCGGGAAAGCCTGCTGAAAAAGCTAGGAAGGAAATGACAATTCCTAGGGTAGGGTCCAAACCGGGGAAGAATTCTTTCGGAAAGACGGTTGCTGCTGCAACTCCAAATAGGTAGAAGGTATAGAATTCTATTGTCAGACCAGCAGTTGACGCAAGAGCCAACATCCCCATCGTCTTTGTAGAAACTTGGTAGCTCTCCATGTGGATACGTTGTGTGGCGTTCCATTTATACGCCTTATCATCACATTAGACGCGAATAGGCCTTCGTTTGTGCATTATGAAGAATGATTAATTCCTCCCATGTTTCGGAGGTAATCCTGGAGGGAGTCACGCCTACCGTTGGTCTAGCGTCTTGTTCTCGTGGCGTTTGTGACTTAGCGGGGCTACAGTGGATCACTTCACAACGAGCGTCCTCGATATGGCATGGGTGTGTGCTTTGCAGACGCTTCCCATAATTTTTCGAACATCGCGTACATACCGTTTACGAATCTGGGGTTGGAAGTCCAGAGGTCTAGTTCTCTCCTTATGTTGTGTTGTCTATCCGTGGGAATGAATGCTGGTCCAAAGAGCATCTGTTTCCTATCGAAAATGTTCACGTAGAACAGGATATCCTGGCTCCGTCGTATCTCGAGATGACGTGATAGGCGACTTGCAAACTTGGTGTTCGAATCATCGATTTCAGCGATCACCCTGATCCTCAGTTTCCGTCGACTTGCCGATAGAAGGGCTTTTGTTGTATTTTGATCCAAGCCGTGTTTGCTAATAACCGCCACGTATTCTTCTTTGGCTTCAGCTATCAACTGTCTTTCCAACCTGTCCACATTATCTGAACCGTCAATCAAGGTCAGGCGATAATCCGAACTCGGTTCAGAGAGGGCTGCAAGCGGCGAGAGAGATCTAATGAGGTGAGTTTTCTCCAACTCCATCCTGGATAAGCGGTCCTTAGCTTGTTGAACTAAGGATGACAATGCCCTTTCTGGAGGAGTGGCCGTGTAAGTAGTCGGAGTTGACAGGTTACGGCGCACGAGATCTCTGTTAGACAACTCACGCAGGATTCTATAGATCTCAGGACGTGCCAAGTCAGTGGCAGTGCAAAGTTGAATAGCCCTACTCGTCCCCTTACGCAAAAGCGCAACGTACACTTTCGCCTGTAGAAGAGTAAGCCCCAATCGTACCAGACTGGATAGTTCTGCTTCTGACATTGTTGTAAGTACTCCTTCTTACGGAATTTAATATCGCTTTTAATGTATAAAGTGAAAGTTACAATTTAGATATGCGGTTGGGCTCACACGTTGATTGAAACTGCCAACAGGACGAGGGTGAATCAATCCTCCAAGAAGCCCCTACGCATAGAGCATGATGATAGTTGTCAGACTCAGGAATTCATAAACATAGAGTCAACATTTGGAGCCCATAATTACTATCCGATTCCCGTTGTGATTGCGAGGGCAGAAGGTGTACACGTATGGGATCTGGAGGGTAAGCAGTACATCGACATGCTCTCAAGCTACTCAGCCCTGAATCTGGGACACCGACATCCACGTATAATCAAAGCAGCAACCGAACAGATGGAACGAGTCACGTTAACGTCCCGTGCATTTTACAATGACAAACTCGGACCGTTCCTTAAGAAACTGACGACCTTAACCGGAATGGAGATGGCGCTGCCGATGAACACTGGCGCAGAGGCCGTTGAAACAGGCATCAAACTAGCACGCAGATGGGCGTACAAGAGGAAGAAAATTCAGGACGGGAAAGCGGAGATAATTACTTGCGCAAGGAACTTCCACGGGAGAACAACCACTATCATTGGATTCTCCACCGACGTGGAAGCTAGAGACGGTTTCGGACCATTCACCCCAGGTTTCAAAATCATTCCATACAATGACGTAAACGCCTTAGAAGAAGCAATTACGCCAAACACAGCCGCCTTCCTCGTCGAACCAATCCAGGGCGAAGCAGGGGTGATAGTTCCAACTGACGGATACCTAAGAAAGGTACGTGAGATCTGTACAGAGAACAACGTTCTTCTTATGCTCGACGAAATTCAAACAGGATTCTGCAGGACAGGAAAGATGTTCTGCTTCCAGCATGAAGGAATTGAACCAGATATTCTACTCCTCGGCAAGGCATTGGGGGGCGGCTTGATGCCACTATCAGCCGTAGCGAGCTCCAGAGGAATCATGTCGGTCTTCACACCAGGAAGCCACGGATCAACATTTGGCGGCAATCCGTTGGCATGCGCAATCGGAACAGCCACACTCGACGTGATGATTGAAGAGAGGCTTGCGGAACGATCGGCAGAGCTGGGCATGCACTTTATGAAACGCCTAGAGGAGTTGAATAACCCGATCTTCAAGGAGATTAGAGGCAAGGGGCTCCTCGTAGCTGTTGAGTTTAACAACGAGGCGGGTCCAGCACGTAAGTATTCGGAGGCTCTGATGCGTAACGGACTACTCGCAAAAGAGACACATGAGACGACTATAAGATTCACGCCGCCACTTGTCATAAAAAGGGAAGAAATCGACACAGCTGTCGAAATAATTCAGAAGACATGGGCCACGCCTGAAATCCGCGTCCCATAAACTTCGAAACCCTGTATCGGTTGTTCAATACTCTATCGCATTCCGTTCCGAATTCGTTCATGTACGAGATACGCAACGATCGTGTAGCAATCTCAGCTAATAGTGTGGATTTATCGAATGGTGCTAGCGAGATTCAGATCCACGTTATCGCGAGTTAATAATTGAAACGGTGACGGATTCCTCGATGAGTGTTGCATGGAAACTTATTCGGCTGTTTAGCCCATTCTGCGACCAACGTACCGGGCAGTAATCCTGGAGTTAGAGTGCTGGCAAATACTCACGCATCAGAAGACCACAGTCTAGACATCTCACGAGCCTCAGAAGTTTTCCCTCTTCGTCAAAGTCCTCTCCGACCTCACGTACTCGTTCATGCTGACATGTCTCGAGGCTAAGCGACTGCAAACCTCTCGCCCTCAGTTACGAATTAAACTCCTGCTTAGAATTTGTAAATGGGTTGCGTTCATATGGCTCGTAAAATAAATACTAAATTTTCATGAACAAAATCAACGAGTTACCTTCCTCGAAATAAGAACTTAAGAAAATCGCAATCAAGAAGCCAAAAATGGAAATTTAAAAGAAAATCAACCACGACGGTTTAGATTCTGTTTCTAGCACCAACCTGACGGTTCAACTATGACTATCCGTAATTAGTCATAGTAATCAAATTCTGCTGTTCGTTCCTGTTCTCTTCACAGAATTCTTGATGAGTCCCGCAACGTATTCAGGGAATGGTGTTGGTACGTCAGTGTCAAATCCGACTATGACCACATAGTTGTTTAGACGGCTGAAGACTAGTAC
>CAYWMG010000398.1:0-3427 GCA_964459245.1 uncultured Candidatus Bathyarchaeia archaeon | reverse complement strand
AATCGTTCGATTATCAACCGGCATTCTGGCCTTAAGGTAGTCCTCTCCTATCTCGAGAAATTCGATTCCCAGATGGCTCAATAACGTAGCCTTCCCCATCTCATTGAGGCTTTCCGGAGTTGTTTGACTTAACCAGATGGTCATTTGATGGATCCCGTTTAACTTAACCTCGGTGCTCGGGTTTAATGAGTTTCATTCCATACTAATACCCAGCCTGGATGGACGATCAGCATCTTTGACCAGGTTTGATTCCGGTTATTTTTCCGTTCTCGACGAGTAGCTTCACGTTCACAACGGTAGGTTTTATGATAAATGTTCAATCTTTTTCATACGCTTCGATTACTCGGTACAACTCGTCGCGTTCACTTGCTTTGATCTCCAATCGTGATCCGTCAGGTCTAATTAGCTTCCGACCCTTCTTACGATCAACGAAAGTGCCGATGATCTCTGCTTGAATGCCACGTCGTCTTAATTGCTGAACGATCATTCTGCTCTTTCGCTTGTTGGCTGAGATAAGTAGGCAGCCTGAACTCATCAACCGTAGCGGGTCAATATCGAGTGAATTGCATATGCGGACTGTTTCTTTCCGGATTGGGATTCTCGACTCGTAAACGGCGAACCCTACTTTTGATGCTTCAGCGATCTCCCAAATTCCCTGCAGCAAACCCCCCTCCGTGGGATCGTGCATGGCGCTTACTCCGCCGGTCTTGGTCGCGATCATCGCTTCGCGTACTATGCTGATCGAGTGTCTCATCGCCTTTGCCCTAGCCACCAGTTTAGAATCGAGTCTTAATTTGTGGGAGAAGTCCATGGCGAGGACTGAGGTGCCTTCGATTCCAGCTGACTTGGTCATTATCAAGTCATGGTTGGGGTGTGCACTATGAGATGCCACATACTTCCCTCTGTCCACTATGCCGACCATGCACCCGACAAGGATTGGCTTCTTGAGACCAGGAGTTATTTCAGTGTGGCCTCCAACAACAGCAACTCCGAGCTCTCTGGCCGCTTTGTCCACCTGTCTCATTATTGTTTCAATAAGGCGAGCGTTCGATCTTCTCGGGAGGAGGAGGTCACAGAGAAACCATCGCGGCCTCCCGCCGCTGCATGCAACATCATTCGCGTTAATGTGAACTGATAAGCGGCCTATGTCAGAAGTCGTTCCCGTAATCGGGTCGGTTTTTAACACGAGCACCTTACCACGTAATGAGACCAGTGCGGCGTCTTCTCCAACGGATCCACCCAGGATCACTGAAGGATCATGCCCACCTCTGTAGCGTAAAACGCTGCGTCTCAAGAGATTCGAGTCTATCTTACCAGTACGGAATGGCATGGATATCAATTGAAACATAACGTGTCATGCTTTAAAAGTCCAGAACCGTGTGGTTCGAGAAGAGAATTTTCATATCCATACCACGATCCAAGAGAGGTCGGTAGGGCCTACTGGAATCAATGTGGCTAGGCCTGCGAAGAGTAGGCCGATCGCATCATGCACGATCCTTAGACTCCTTCGCTAGCTCTCGATTTACAATATTCTCAAGAGTATTGTATGGTACTTCGCCTAGTACGTTCTTGATTACCTTCTTCCATATTCGTAATTCAAGTTCGAGAAGGCTTTCAGATGTCAAATTTCAGAACTTTAACGGTATTGTGCGTTCCGAGTATCTAAACATATGCCGATAGTCATATCCTGCTTTTGGGTACACGTGCTCCATAACAAACTAGATTGGATGGTGTGGCTCGGCTTGTTCTTATGGATGATGATCAACTGCGATCCAGATGCAAATATGTTGCTAGTATCTCGCTAATGTCTTACCAGAATCAACGCAGGTCAGTTCACTCAATTCTGCTCAACTCTGCTCAACTCTGTCAAGATCGAAGTTTTAAGTTAGGATCTTCTCTTTGCGAAACCTGCCAGTGAGGGAGTCGGTTCCATTGGTGATGCAGATAAGTTATCTTCAGAAGAAAGTCTATCTGTGCGAGTTGTGTGCCTGTGGTTATGCTGATGAAGTGACAGCGAAGAGTTGCGAGGATTATTGCCGGAAACATAAGAGTTCATCCGTTTTGATAACGAAGAGGGCGGTTTTGAAGCCGGAATAACGACTGTTCAGTCATCTCCTTCACTCTCCTTCTAGGGTCGGTGCTTCATCTTGGACTCGTACTTGTTGCGGGCTCGTTACTCAAGATCTATTTCATTTAGAGTCAATTGGGCCAGACTCGTCATCGCCCGCACTTGTCTTCATTAGAGACCTGCTAATTTGCGTATCCATCAAGTTAGATGATCCCTAAATGCCACGGCTGGAGGTTGTTCCAATTGGTTTCGAGAGTCTCGGGGTCAGATCAATGTGCACATTCATCCAAACTCCGGATGTGGGAATCTTAATTGATGCTGGCGTCGCGCTCGGTCCCAGGTTCAGTAAACCACCTCACCCTCGAGAATATCAGGCAAGAGCTGCCTGTCGTTCGAAGATTAGAGAGTATGCTTCAAGGTCTGACGTTCTAATAGTCTCTCACTATCATAATGATCATCACACGCCTAGCTATACTGACACGGTCTGGTTGGGTAGTAGCGCTGAGGAATCTGAAACGATTTACCGAGACAAAATTGTCATCGCTAAAGATGTTCGTAACATGATTAACTCCGCTCAACGGCGAAGAGGGTGGATGTTCCAGAGATTCGTCAAGAGGATAGGTAGCAAATGTCAGATTGGGGATGGAGCATCGTTCGAATACGGCGGAACCAAGATAAAGCTGTCAGCACCGGTTCCACACGGAGAAGAAACCTCAGGCCTGGGCTGGGTTATAATGACGACCATAGAATCAGAGGAAGAGAAGATTATGCACGCCTCCGACGTGCAAGGCCCAATATCCGACCAAACAACAAACATGATACTCAAGGAGAATGCGAGTTTACTCATACTGGGGGGGCCTCCATCATATCTTGCAGGCACGAAAGTCAATGCGGCTGCGATTCAGAAAGGTTTTCACAATGCAGCCAAAATTGCGGGAAGAGTGCCCACGGTATTCTTTGAGCATCACGTTCTACGTTCAGAGAATTGGCGCGAAGAAGCCAAGATTGTTTATGATGGGGCATCGGCAGCCAATCATAAACTCATCACAGCAGCTGAACACATAGGCATGCACCCTAACTTGCTCGAGTCGAAGAGACTACGCTTGTACGAAGACGATCCACCATCTGAAACGTTCCTGAAATGGTGCAAACTTCCACGCAATAAACGGGAACAATCGCCACCCCCAATCTAGATCGAAGTCAGAGGTCAGACACTCAAGTTCAATAACGGAACAGGCGTTAATGGGTTCGGAGGGCGGAATGTGATGAGTATCTCCTTGAAACCCATCGGGACAGTTAGAACTGATGCTTCTGATGATGAGATCAAAGCGCGTGCAGATGACTGGGAATCAAGAATCG
>CAYWMG010000397.1:0-8828 GCA_964459245.1 uncultured Candidatus Bathyarchaeia archaeon | reverse complement strand
GCGATGGCTCCGGACGCGAAGATTCTCCTCGTAGTAACCGCCACGCATCCTGCTCCTTACGCATTTTCATACGTCATCGATCATAACGCTGCTGATATAGCCACAACAAGCTGGTATGAGTCTTTTTGGGATACGGGCGACGGGTCATCTGCGAAAACGGTTCGATCGCTCAATGATGATTATGCTAATTCAGTTAAGGAGAAGATTACGCTGATCACTGCATCGGGAGACCTGGGTTCTGACGAATCACTTACTGGTTTCGCTGCACCGGGGGAAGGCGATTCTTGGCATAAGCATCTGCCGAACGCTTACGTTTTCCCCATGTATAGCCCATGGGTTACACAGGTTGGAGGCACCGTGCTAACGTTGGAGTCCGGCAAATATTCAGAAACTGGATGGAAAGGTAGCGGCGGAGGCCCAAGCAAGTTATTCTCTCAACCAGATTGGCAGACTGGACTAGAGGTTCCAAAGAATAATGCTCGCAACATTCCTGACATTGCGCTTAACGCCGCGTGCGAAACACCCTACGCCATCTACTTCAACGGATCATCCAACGTCATGTGCGGAACGAGTGGCGCTGCACCAACCTTCGCCGGAATAGTGGCGGATATTGAGCAGGCTGCTGGAGAAAGATTAGGATTCCTGAATCCAACCCTCTACTCCATAGCATCATCAGACCCCTCAGTCTATCATGAGATCACCTCAGGCTGTAGCTTGCTCCAACCCAACCCAAATGAGAAAGTCGCGAAAACCGGTTACTGTGCCCATGCAGGCTGGAATTTCGTAACAGGATGGGGAAGCATCGACGCCACAAAACTCGCGACACACCTAGCACCTAAAGCCCACATAATCCCCGCCGCCACCACAACGACAACATCACGAGAAGACACGAAACAGACCAATGGGAAAGCGTTTGAGTATACACCTTACATTATAGCAGCCCTAGTAATCGCAGCATCAGTATTATTGGGATTCATATACGTAAGAAAGCGCACGGCAAAAAACCAAGGCAAGTAATGCCACCACCAGAAAACCTCTTTTCAGGGAATTTCAAGTCACGTCATTTTGTAGGCGACCTGCAATTTGACCCGACGATTCCTAGGTATACTATTCTTTGTTTATAGTCTCCTCAGCTGAACTTCTAGCACTCTAGTTACTAGTAAATTGGGGTCTAAATCCCCTCCCCCGCACCATTCTATAGACTCCCTGAAGTCCCACTCCACTATCGCTTCGTTCCGCATGGAAAAGATATTTAACCTGAAGCTAACTATCTGCATTTGATCTTCAATGAGTAATATGAAATCTTACCTTGCAATTCTGATGGGCATAATAATCATTTTAGCAGATGTATACTGGCTGGTTGTAGGCGACTCCTACAAGTACGCTCCCTGGCTTATTGCTGGCATAGTGATCTTTGTAGCCAGCGTGATTTGGATCTACCTAGACTACGACCTTATGAAAAAGTAACCGTCGAGCGAGCTCAAAGGGTCATTAGCTCTTCAGCGAGAGCTAGCAACTTCTCAAGGTATAGACGCACTAGCAAAGTGTTGACTTTGAACTGAGTCGTATCACACCCTTGACAGCCATGGTGATCGATGAATGATTGTAAAAGAATTTGCCTGTTATTGTCAAAACTGCTTAGATTAGCGGTAAACACCTCCAAGAAACTTAGAACTATTAGCCCGCCCCGTCCGTCTTCTCTTCACTATTCTTTCAACTGTGTCGTCGCTGTTCTGGTTTTCTTTCTTAGGATGACGAAGATGATTCCGACTATTGCAAGAGCCGTTATGATTCTACTCGCTTCCATCCATGAAATTGGCGGTTCTTGGTCGTTCGTAATCGGCTGCCCGTTCATTGGGTTTAACAGTGTCTCAACAGGCGCATAATTGTCCGTCAGAATTGGAGAATTGTTATTGGAAATCGTGAAGTAGTTCATCACATCCTCTCTTAATCTTGGGTTTCTTACTTTAGCATCAGTTGCAGCCAAGTTTTCAAAGTCAGCCTCGCTTAAGTGCTGTGGCAGTAGTGTGGCTAGCAAGATCACGTTCTGAACGCTCGGACTGGATATTCCACTGACTGGGAAAATGTAGACGTTTGGAAAGGAGGTATGCATCGTATTCACCTCGGCAACGAGAAGTTGGTCATTGTTACTTGAAATCCCAGAGATGAGGTTTGAAATTACGCAGCCTCTAGAGTTCAGGTGAGCTACTATTATCTTGAAGAATTCAGCAGTCATTAAGTGAAAAGGGACGTAGCTTCTTGAGTAAGCGTCCAGCACGATCAAATCGTATTTTTGTGATGTCTCGTGAAGGAAGATGCGTCCATCCCCTGTGTATATGTGCAATCTCGAATTGCTAGCGTCCACCCAAAAGTATTGTTCAGCTACTCTGATAACTTCTGGATCAATCTCAACCACATCCACTTGAAGATTAGGATAGTTCTTGAGAAAATTCTTAGGACCCGTAAACCCTCCCCCGCCGACGAACAGGACTCTTGTGATGTTCGGATTGAGTAAGAAGCCTAAGTGAAAATAGTCCGTGTAGGGGAAGACAGTTCTATTTGGGGCATTAAGATCCATCGCGCTATGCAGGTTATCATCCAGGATTAGGATTCGAATTGTCGATTGGTGTGCTAGATCATAAGAGTCAGCTACCTGTAGATGGTGATATGGAGTATCAGTTTCGTAGACGGTGTCGCCGAGCGCAAGGGTATACGCTGCAATTGTTAACCTGTGGCTCACCATGTAAGGCGCAGCGAACGGGAGAATTATCAAGATAACCAGAACGAGTACTTTCATGCGGGAACCAAGGCCGAGAAAGGCGACTACCAGCAATGTCATGCCTATTGCAAGAATGATCTTGTTTACTCCAAACTCAGGAATTAGCAGGAAGACCGTAAGGAATGTTCCTACAATGCTTCCTAGGGTTGATAGCGCGTACAAATTACCTGAAGCTCCACCCACTCTCTCAACAGTTCGTGTCGCCAACCGAACTGCGAAAGGCGAGACCGTGCCCAACAAAATACTTGGCGTGGCAAGTAGGGAGATCGTAGCGATCACCGGTGAATATCTCTCTCCAACTTTGAGCATGACAATCGCGTCCAGCACTGGTGGAGTCAACGCTGGCAAGGCCACAATTAGCAATCCTGCAGCAAGAATCAACCCTGACAACGTCTGAAGATTGGGCTGACGGTCAGCTAGTCTGCCACCGAGGTAGTATCCAGTACTGAGAGCGGCTAGCACTACGCCGATCAGGCTTCCCCACACAAAGATCGAGTTGCCGAACACTGGTGCAAGGAGTCTGCTTCCCAAAAGTTCCAGCGCCATTACAGCCGCGCCGGAGATGAAAACACAGAGAAGAAGACGTAGTTGATTCATGAAAGACTACTGCAAAAGTACGTAGCTATAAACGCTCAAATAAGCCTGCCAGTTCTAGGATCGAAGAATAGTAAACCTCCTTCTCAAATCTAGTGATTTTGAATAGAATTGCATGTGCAGTTGATTCCCGATCATTCAGGTTTAAGTAATTCTCAGTATTTCATTGAAGCATGTTTACTCGAAAATCTACAGGGCTTGTAAGAGAGGTCTCGCTGTTTGATGCATTCGTTTGGAATTCTGCAGCGAGTTCGTTTCTTGGCTTAGCGATATTCACAATCTGGGATCTGTCGTGGCTTCCAGGAGGCGGTTTTATTCAAGCTGAACTAATAGCGCTCTTCTTCGCGGTTGCCATCGGGTTATCGTTTGCATTCCTGACCAGTTCGATGCCGCGAGCAGGCGGCGATTATGTCTTTAACAGTCGCATATTGCATCCAGCGGTTGGGTTTGCAGCAAACTTTTCCCTTTCAGTTTGGGAGCTTGTGGCTGCAGCCTTCGCTGTATATTTCCTTTCGTTCAGCGGATTGGGTCCAGGTTTACAAGTCTTGGGTTACCTACTTGGGAATGTTGGCTTGACAAATGTTGGTCTCTCGCTCTCTCAGCCATTGAATGCTTTCATCATTGGTACTTTCATTAACATCGCATTCACGATTGTGGCTTTACTCGGTCTCGCTAGAGTTGCGAAGTTCCTAGACATCTTGTGGATTATAAGCATCATTGGCATAGTTGTTCTCATTTCAGTATTGTTGTTTACGCATAACACCGAGTTCGTAAGTAGATTTGATCAATTCATCCATGCGTCGGGGGTTTCCCTGTCTAGAGCCGAAACACCATACGGACAAGTTATTTCTCAAGCTCGTGCCTCTGGCTTCAAATTATCGCCTCAGTCCTTGGTAGGTCCAGAGATTGCTGTTGTCGCTAGCTCGGTCATCTGGGTCTTTTGGTCAACCTACATCGGTGGGGAAATAAAACGCATCGATAATTTGAGACGAAACGTAATATCCATGGCCGGCGCCGCCGTACTGAACGGCTTCCTATTCCTCTTAATACTATATGGAATGTTAAGATCCTTTGGATACGACTTCCTAGCATCTCTCAGCTTCATTTCCCGCGCTCAACCAAACGTATTACCATTAGGTTCACCTGCTGGCATTATGGTACTATTGAGCGGGTTGGCATCCGGAAGTGTATGGATCTTTGTATTCATAATGATCGCCTTCAGCATTCGCGCGTTACTCTTCTTACCATCTCTCGTCCTCCAACCCGTCCGTAGTATGTTCGCGTGGTCGATGGATCGTATTCTTCCGGATAGGCTTTCGCAAGTGAACGAGAGACTTCACGTGCCAATTCTCTTGCACATAATCGCCGCCGTAGTCGTGGAAGGTTTTCTCGTATTCTTAGTATTATACCCAGAATACCTCTTCCCAATCTTTTCTTCAGCGATAATTGCTCCGGCATTTAGCGCAATCTTCCCTACGGCCATATCAGCAACTCTCTTTCCATTCAGACGGAAAGAGATGTACCTAAATTCTCCAGCCAAATTATCCGTAATGGGAATTCCAGTTATCTCTATTACCGGCGTCGCTTCCGCCGGTTTCATGCTATTCTTAGTTTATGAATTCCTTGCTTGGCCTGGCTTCGGACTTCGAGACCCGTTTCTGGTGTTGATGAATTTCGGAATGATACCTTTAGGATTAATATTATACCAAGTAGTGTCTCTCATACGCAAGAGGCAGGGAATCGATTTTGCCGATCTCTTCGGTCAAATTCCACCCGAATAGGAGAATCTGAGATTGCCATTTTCATCCATTATGCGTGAAGCGGCGGACCCACAATTCAAAATTTTTCTCAAACGTCCGTTCTTAACAGAACTCGCAGCTGGTAAACTACCCCTAACTAAGTTTCGGTACTATATTATGCAAGACAACCTGTACTTGGAAGACGCTGCAGTTGCAAGGCGAATAATGCTCAACAATGCCTCACCCAGATTGCGAACCGAACTCAGTCGTCTTCTTAAATCAATGAACAGGTTCGAGCTCTTCAGTCGTAGAACAGCAGTTTCTAGAAAACTTGGCGTAACAGCTTCCATGATGCGGCGAGTACACAGATCTCCAACAACCCTCGCCTACACGAGCTTCATTATCCGCACGACTGCGACGGCGAGTATTGAGGAGTCTCTTGCTGCAATGATGGCATGCCCTTGGACTTACGCGGAGATGGGAGAGAGATATGCCAAGTCTCCGGCTATGAATCATCCGATCTTCGGACCTTGGCTTGGCATTTACCAAAGTCAGGCGATGAACGGCTGGTTAGAGGAACTCAAGGGCATAATCGATAGACGCATGACTGCTGCCAAGCCACGAATAAGACGTCGCTCTAAGCATCTGTTTGTTACTGGATGCAAGTTTGAATGCATGTTCTGGGATATGGCATACAGAATGGAGAAATGGCTCTATTAGCAAATCATCAAAAACAAACCCTGCACTCAATCTGGAAATTAGGCCGAATCTGAACCTGGGCTGTACTGATCGCGGTTCGACGATTTCATGAACGATATCGTGATACCGAGAACTATCATGGTAGCTTCTCAGGCGACTTCGTATGAAATCCACCAGAAACAGGACCCCAGATGAATGTTCAGATTAGCCGTGAAGGTCGTAAAGATGTCTCGAAGCTGATTCTTGGTGTAGTAATTCTTCAGAATCACATGCTCTGAACCATTAACCAGTTTCCGGACTTTGAACGTATCCTCGCTGCCAGGTTGAGTTACCAATTCGCCCCCAATACCAGGGACGTAGGTGTTGTCTGCCATGAAGACTGCTCCATGCTTGGCTATCTTCTTGTGGAATCCGAGTAGAAACTCATTGATACGCGTCTTTGGGATGTGAGAGAACCAGAAGTTAGCTAAGCCCCCTTCAAAGCTGCCAGGCACGTTGCTTAACGCATAGGCATCTGCTTCAAGGAAGCTGACTTTGTTAGGTTGTATCGTCTTAGATTTGGCTATTTGAAGCATTTCAGTCGAGCTGTCGATCGCGACGATGTGTCGAGCAGTTTGACTAACAATTTGAGTCCAGAAACCGGTGCCACATGCTACCTCTAGGATGCTACGGTCCCTTAGAACCTCCTTCATCACTTTCGATATGGCGTTTTGTTCCTGTTGGCGGATAGGATCGTCTCGGTGATAGATAGACTCATACTCTTGGGCGCGCTGGTTATAGTAATTTCTCAAAGCTTTCTCGGGTTTCATAGTACCTATCACTACTCGGAGATTTAGGCCTCCTAGATTAGGAACGATAGTTATGAGTATTCAGAGTTACTACGAGTTCGCTGATTCAAAACCAGGAATACTTCCATCTCTCCGTGGGTTTATAGTGTATCCAATCGTACTTTTTCAATTCGGAAGACGGTTTGGGAAGTTGATGAAAATGCTTGATGCTTCGCATCAACGGTGATAATTCTTAGACCTCTTTAACTATGGGACTTGGTTCTCGCTAGAAGTTGTTCAAACGATGAGAGAATTGAGATCCATCAAAATTGTTCAGTACGGTATAGGTCCAATTGGCGTTGAAGTTGCAAAGTATGCTCTCAAGAAGGAAGGCATTCAGTTCGTGGGAGCCATTGACATTGACCCGAACAAAGTGGGGAGAGATTTAGGAGAGTTTACTGTAGGAAGGAAGATTGGTGTAACCATAACTGACGACGCCGACGAACTTTTGAAGAGAACGAAACCCGACATAGTTCTACATTCGACTGGGTCGAACCTGAAAGACGTAAAGAGTCAGCTAACTCAAATAATGAGAGCAGGTTCGGATATCATATCAACATGTGAAGAACTCTCATACCCCTTCTTAAAGAACGCAAAGATCGCTAAAGAGTTGGATACAAAAGCTCGTAGAAACAAAGTTACCGTTTTGGGAACTGGTGTAAATCCAGGATTTGTGATGGACACACTGGTGCTCACCACAACGGGAGTTTGCCAAGACGTTCAGAAGGTGAGGTCAAGCAGATTCCAAGATGCATCCTACCGTAGGCTCCCATTCCAGAAAAAGATCGGAGCAGGCTTGACGCCTGCAGAATTCGAAAACAAAGTTGGAGAAGGTACGATAAAACATGTCGGCTTTCCAGAATCAATTGCCATGATCGCAGCTGGCCTCGGATGGAAACTGGACAGAATAGAAGAGAAGATAGAGCCAAAACTTGCAGAGAGACCTGTTGAAAGTGAATATTTGAAAGTTGCACCAGGACAGGTGGCAGGATTGAACCAAACGGCTTCAGGCATTATCAATGAAGAGAAAGTCATCACTCTCAATCTACAAGCATACCTTGGTTGCCCTGACTCTAGAGAATGGATTGTGATCGACGGGCAACCACCGATCGACTTAACAATCAACGGCGGAGTTCACGGCGACATAGCAACCGCAGCCGTAGTAGTAAACTGCGTTCCGCGCGTGTTAAACTCTGCACCGGGCCTCATGACAATGAAAGATCTACCTGTCCCAGCAGGTTGGTTTACTGACATAAGCCACTTCATAAAAAAAACGCGGATGAAATCGAACTAGCACAACCTGCTGAGTCACCGGTCCAGAGCTCATAAGTTCTTGGCTGTGTCCTCAGTTCAAAAGTGGTCTATGTGCTCGATATCGTGATGGATAAGAGGGAAGATTCAATCTTCATTTGATCCAGCGGTGAATTGTTGGGTTATTTTTCTCCGGTTGGTAGCTAATTGTGGGTTTCTTCCAGTCGGAACTCTTTATGAAGAGCTCGTATCGCTTTCTGTCCGTCTTTCTCGGCGACCACGAAAGATATGTTTAGTTCAGAGGAACCTTGAGCGATCATTCGAACGTTGATCTTCTCATCTGATACGGCTTTGAAAAGTCTGGCGGCTACGCCGGGTGTTCCTTTCATTCCTGCTCCAACTGCCGCTACCACGCACACATCGTCCTCTTTCGTTATGTTCTCCACAAGCTCCGATCCGAGGAGCCCCAGTTCTAACGTGCTCGTAGCTGTCTGTAGTTTCGCCTTCGGAGTAACAAATGATATTCCCGCTTCAGATGAGCTCTGAGATATCATCAGAATATTGATTCCAGCATCGCCTAGGATTTTGAATACCCTTGCTGCAACTCCAGGTAAGCCTGCCATGCCGGCTCCTGTGACGCTAATTAGAGCAACATTGTTAACGAGTGAGACAGCCTTTACTGCACCCTCGTTTCTCACGGTGTGATTGTTAGCGATTAGAGTCCCGGTGGAAGGATGAATTGGGCTTCTTACTCTTACGGGTATCTGCTTTGCTGCGGCCGGCTCCAAAGCTCTTGGGTGGATTAACTTCGCTCCAAAGTGCGCCATCTCGCTTGCTTCGCCGTATGATATGCGATGGATCACTTTGGCGTTAGGTTCAATCTTAGGATCTGCTGTCATCAGTCCTTCTACGTCTTTCCAGATTATGATCTCGTCAGCG
>CAYWMG010000396.1:0-4190 GCA_964459245.1 uncultured Candidatus Bathyarchaeia archaeon | reverse complement strand
CTTCGCAACTGACTAGGTAGTTTGCATTGGCGTCAACCCATCCGTGAGGTATGCTTACCACGCCGGGCATCACCTTCTCAGTCACCTCTGCCTTCATCTCTAACTTGCCGGTTCCTGTTTCCACCAGGATGGTCTGTCCGTTCGTTACGGAGTTTGTTTTCGCCGTCGTGGGGTTAATTCTTGCCTGCGGATAGGGTGCAACCTTCCTAAGGCTGGGTAGTTCTCGGCCTCCGGAATGGTGGTAGACGGCGATTCTAGACCCAGTAACAAGAGTGAGAGGAAAGTCTCCTCCCTTCGGTTTTTTCTGTTCTTCTGAATAGTTGAACGATGGGATTGGGTCGAAGCCGAATTTCTTCAGGATCGTTGAGTATATCTCAACTCTTCCTGAAGGAGTCTTGAACCCATTCGCGAGGCGAGTTCCGAATTTGGGGGTCTCGCCAGAGTATGAGCCGGTCTTATTTCTGAGATCCTCCACCGTGAGGCCGGTAGGTTTCAACTGGTAAGCGATAGCCTCCTCAATATCGGACCATGGGAAATATTCCTCGCATCCAGTTCTCTTAGCGAGCTCAAACCAGAACTTCCAATCGGGCCAGCATTCATCAACCTCCTTCACAGCCTTACTCGCGAGCGCAATGAATCCGACCGGTTTGTCGGGTCCGAAGATTTGGCGCATCACGTGCAGGTCGGTTCTCTCGAGAAAGGTTGCTGCGGGTAGGACGACATCTGCTAATGCTGCTGTCGGGGTCATGTAGAAATCCATAACGGCCAGGAATTCTAATCGTTGAAGTGCAGCCTCCACTTTAGCGGTATCCGGCCAAGTCAACATTGGATTTCCATACGCCACAATCATAGTCTTGATGGGATACGGCTTGTCCGAGAGCAGAGCATCGATGAAGGTTGCTAGAGGCGGGCCGTCAGTCTCGGGGAAGAGTGGATATTTCCCAAAACCCAATGGTTTGACGTTTTGTGGAAGTTTGCTGCGAAGCGAAAGGTCATTCAACCCTATCGAGGCGACTTTCACGTTTCCTCCTGGAACATCCAGGTTTCCCGTAATCGCCCTGAGTATTGCTATCGCCCGCAACGTTTGGAACGAATCCGAATGTTGTTCTAGCGCGTTTCCCAAAACTACACATGCAGGTTTGCAGGTTGCGTAGGTATGCGCAGCTTCCCGCATTACTTCCGCTGGTATGCCAGTAATCTTCTCAACTCTTTCTGGAGAATACTCTTTGATTGATTTCGAGAACTCTTCGAACCCGACGGTGTGGTTTCTAACGAATTCATGATCGTAGAGTCCTTCTCCGATGATGACGTTAGCCAAGCCGAGCGCTAGTGCTCCGTCAGTTCCCGGCTTGACCTTAAGATGGATATCTGCAAGCGAGACGGTCTCGCTAACCAGTGGGTCGATAACTATTACTTTGGCGCCTCGCTCGGACGCGTCTCTAACTGATTTCAGGTTCAGGAGAGAATGGTTTGATTGTGAATTGGATGCGGCTGGGTTCGCACCCCATACTATTACGCATCTGCTGTTCGCCAGGTCGACCGGCCGGAAGTTCTCGCCGTAGGTTACCTCATCAACGACGGACCTCATCGTCGAACACATTGCGCTGACGTTGACTAGGTTGGGTGACCCATAGACGTTCATGAATCGCTCGATGAAGTAGGAGGTTTCCTGCAGTTGTGAGCAGCCGTAGTAAGTTGCTAGGGCTTGTGGCCCATACTTCTCCTTAGTCTCATTAACCTTCGCCGCGATTATTCCGAGCGCCTCTTCCCAGGAGATCCTCTTCCAACCATCTGCTACTTTCTTTAACGGATGCCTTAACCGGTTAGGGTCATAGAGCAGCTCCTTAGCCGCAAGGCCTTTGGCGCAGAGTACGCCTTCATTTGTTGGGAAGTCCCTATTTCCCTTAACCTCCAATACTTTGCCATCCTTGACTGTGACCTCAACTCCGCAGCATTGTCTACTGCACATCCCGCACACAGTCTTTACCCTAGTCACGTCCGGTCTTTGGCTTTCAAGCATGGAATGAATCACCGCTCCCGGGCCTAGGCTAGATTAACCGCTACGCTGGTGGTGGGTTTGGACCAGCATTTAAGGGGCTGGTTATTATTCTAGGGGCTCTCTGTACAAGGACTCACTATGCGCTGAGGCTAGGTGTTTTGGAAAAAAGGAAGATCGGCCAGTTCGATTCTGGATATATTCTGAGGAAAGCGAGACAACAATACAACGAGGGCGAAGCAAGTTTCAAAATAAACCCCAGGAGCTCAGCGCTAATAGTGGTGGACATGCTTGAGGAGTTCACAAAACCGGACTGGACGCCCTGTTGGATACCTGAAGCGACCAGGCAGGTACCGAAGATTAGGGACCTGATAGCAGCTTGCAGAACGGTTGAGGTCCCAATAGTTTACACCTACTTCGCCTTCCGCTCCGACCATCTAGACATGTCCAGACCATTCCGCGATGCTTGGACGCCGTTGGACAAGTATGATGACTACGACGGCCCACCATTATTCCAGAAGGAGAGCATTGATCCAGCACTGAAACCGGAATATGGAAGAGACATACTGATCATGAAGCCATGCTACGGCTCATTCACGGACACATCACTCGATCTCATGCTCAAGAATCTGAAGGTTGATACGGTCATAATTTGCGGAACGATGACCAACTATTGCTGCGGAACCACCGCTCGCGAAGCACACGCGCGCGGTTACAAGGTTGTGTTTGGATCTGATGTTAACTCCACGGATGATCCTGAGATCCAGGAGTCAGAGTTGAAGACACTGCGCCGTGGGTTTGCTCTCGTCATCTCCAGCGATCAAATCATGGACGCCATCAGAGGAAAAGGCCACTACTGCATTTGAATGATCTACATAGAACAACGTCTCTTGCCACGTCTCTGCAAGTCGAAATTGTCGCCTGCACTGAGCAGGGCTATGGAGATTGATTGAGTTGAATTTCCTAGTCCGTCTGGTTGAGAAATATTAGTCCTGGGGGAGCTCGTACCATCGTTTCTTCTCGCCGACTTTGGCTCGCATCTTCCACTTCGTACTCTTGGGTGCATCCTCTATTTGGTTGATCATGAGCTTACATTGGCTAGATACGCGTGTGCGCATCTTCTCGTCGCTGCTTAGCTTTTCCAGATTATTGAGAATTCTATTCAGGTTCATTGTGAAGGTCTTGTACATTCCCCAATCCTTTGAGCAGAGTTCGGAGATGTACTTGCTGTTAATCTTCTCCGGAAGATCAGCATCCGCCAAGTCATGGTCGTTGAGGAGGCAGATCATGTCTTTCACGTCTTTCTCATTGAGTTCGAATATCTGGAGTTTCGTCATGAGAAGATCAGTCAATGATATTGTGGGAAAGTCCAGTTCTAGTCTACCGCGTAGGTCAAGTTTATGCGACATGGTGAGTACGTCTAGGAAGACATCAATTCGGAGCCCGTTATTTCCATGGAACAAGAGTCGCTCGGACCCATGGAATATGTTGAAGTCCTCGTCGGGTGAGTAATGCATTTTCTGGAAGAGGCTCTCGATGGCACGCAACTGGGAGGAGTATCCTACAAAATCTATGTCTGTCAATGCTCGTGGGATAACCTGTGCTCGTGCGCTTTCGCTGTGCAGTCTCGTCGCTATGGAACCGATAAGGCGCAGGGTAACGCCGTTTTCTTTCGCCGTGTTCAAGATTTCCTGCATATTGGTCATGAACTCTTGTTCAGAGACCATATGCTAACCCTCGACTCGGTAGTACTGTTTAATGCCTTTATCGTCCAAGTCTATTATGTAACCTCGCAATATTCCTGAAGTATATTCGCTGCCAGGGTTCACGCATAGAGTCTTGCCGATCATCACATCCCCAGCACACTCGTGAATGTGACCGAACAAGCCCAACTTTGGTTGGTACTTCTCGATGATCTTTCGTACCGCAGTGCTACCAACCGCAACCATCATTGGGGTCCCGCCAACAAGAACTGGTTGAAGTTGCTCGTTCAGTTTCGGACAGACATCTAGGCCGCAATCGTAAGGTGGCACGTGGAGATTCAATATGAGACGGCCAGGATCCTTTACGCTGCTCACCATCTTCTCAAGCTTAGCCTCTAACTCATCCTCAGTGAACTCTCCCGGCGTCTTCCATGGTGTCTCGTTGCTTGCTCCGGAGCTGATCATCTCGTGCACGCCGTCCACATTAACGA
>CAYWMG010000395.1:0-3099 GCA_964459245.1 uncultured Candidatus Bathyarchaeia archaeon | reverse complement strand
TTTCCACGCGAGATAAGTCATAACATCAACAGGATTTGTCACCACGAGCACCAAGGATTTCGGAGCGTACTCCACAATTCTCTCACAAATTTCATGTATTATACTCTCATTCTTCTCCTGCAGGTCCAGTCTGGTCATTCCAGGTCTTCTTCCCAAGCCTCCTATGACAACGATCAAGTCTGAACCAGACATATCCTTGTAATCATTCGAACCCGTAATGTCGATACCTGCGGCTTCCATGAGGTCAGCAGTCATTTGAGAAAGATCAAGTGCTTCACCTTGAGGAAGACCTTTGACTATGTCGATGAGTCTAAGGTCACCGAGCTCTCGAAACGCGACTTGAGCAGCAACACCACTCCCAAGTTTTCCAGTTCCAATTATTGAAATTAATCTGCGCGTTGCCAAATTAAACTCCTATCATTGAACGTTATGTGACATATGATTTAATCGCTTTTGTGATCAAGCAGGCTGCGTCCGCTAAATCCAGTGTTGATGAAATAAACCCGTCAAGAAATAACACGTTTCAATGCGACCATTAGCAAAGCCTTTTATGGCTTCACGATGCGCTAAAACAAAGTCGACAGAAAGGGGAGGGAATATTGATTGGCTGAAATGTATTGCGTGAAATGTAAGGAGAAGAAGACCGTGCACGACCACGAAACGACAATGGAGAAAACCTCGAAAGGTCGCAACATGATGCGTGCAATTTGTCCAACTTGCGGCACGAAGATGACCAAGTTCACCAAGTAATTCCTAGCACGACGCATAGCGAGTACTTACCAAACCCATTTTTCGTCCGCAATCCTTAGAACCTACGTATTTCTGTCCTGCCATCCAGGCTAGGACAGTTGGACATTAATTCATCAGGGTCGCCATCGAAAATTTCTCTAATCGAGATCGCACAGCTTAAACCTCACGAAGAAGTAATTGAACACCAAGTTCACGAAATAACCGCCGAAATGCGGTCGGAGAACAAAGTTCGAGACCCACTGATCGTGGACGACAAGAAGCAGATAATTCTCGACGGAATGCACCGCTACGACTCGATGAAGAGACTTGGCTGCATATTCGCTCCTTGTTATATCGTGGATTACGATGCTCCCGAAATCAAAGTTGGATCTTGGTTCCGCTTTTTAAAAATCGACGACTACGATTCAAACGCTCAAAAAGTGTTGGATGAACTACAATTAACCTCCGAGAAGAATGCGAGAGTTGACGATATAAACTTCAACCGTGCAATGATAATCACCAAACGATCCGTCTTCGAACAAACAGAACCTTCTGACCCGCTTTACAAAGCAAGATTAGCCGTGAAGATTGAGAGAGCCTTGATCAAACAAGGATTCAAGATTCAGTATGAACCAGAAAATACAATGGAAGAGCGCCTGGAAAATGACACCTCAACCCTTGTAATCCCCCTTCCAATATTTACGAAAACAGACATCAGAAGAATCGCATTGTCAGGACAACTGTTACCACATAAGGTTACGCGACATCTCATCCCCTCAAGACCTCTATGTCTGAATGTTCCCCTACCTCTCCTCCTGGATCGAACAGACCTAAAGAATGCAAACATGAAACTCGATGCGTTCCTCTCTGGAAGACGTATCGATAGAAAACCTCCTGGCTCAATCGTTGATGGGAGACGCTACCAAGAAGAGTTGCTAGTCTTCTCAACATAATTTTCAAATTTATAAGCCAGTCTCAGTTAGTCAACAAGGCGTCTTGATCTCTCTTGCCAACAGAACTTGCTGACGAGGAAGAGTTCGTAAGGATATCTGAAAGAGCCATAGAATGTAGAGTGAAGAGACTTGAGGATGTAGTGAAATTGAAGCTTCGGACGCCACGACAACTCTACACGCTCAAGGCAGATCCTACGAAGGCCGCTGAACTCTTAAAACAGATAAAATGTGAAGTTATCGAAGCTTAGCTTCGATGATTCTACTCAACCGGATAATTTACAATTTTCTAACATTACTTGGAATTCTTGCTACTCTAGCATCACTCTACTTACTGCATCTGGGCAGAGCATACGACCATCAAGTGCGCGCGACATTGCGCAGCCCAAAAACTGGATACAGCCCCCAAGTCTGCGTCATCATGCCCTGCAAGGGAGACGATACGGGCCTCAGTCAAAATATGGAATCAGTGCTGAAACAGGACTATCCAAACTACCGCGTAATCATGGTGTTCGACAGCATCAATGATCCCGCCTACACGATCGCGACTAGCCTAACGAAAGGTTCGAGAACAAGCGTGCAATTATGCATCTCAAGAGAAAGACGTGACACGGGAGCGAGCGGCAAAGTATTAGCACTATTAACAGCCTTCGAGATAGATAACGGAACTTCTCAAGCGTACGCCTTCGTTGACAGCGATGCATACCTCTCCTCATCATCATGGTTGTCTGAACTTATAGGCCCATTAATGGATGGTGAGATTGGTGCAACGACTGGATTTCGATGGTATATCCCAACCGATGGCTTCTGGACGTATGTGAAAGCTGCGTGGAACGCGTTGGGTACAAATTTGATGTTCGATGACAAGTATAACTTTCCATGGGGAGGGGCCATGGCGGTTCGTACGGAAACATTGGACAAGATCCAAATTCAAAAAATCTGGTCTGGCGCTATTAGCGATGATCTAACACTCAACGCGGCCTTACGGAAGCATGGTTACAGAATCCAGTTTCTACCTCAATGTACAGTTGCCACCTTCATGGAAAAGACGACTCTGGCGAACCTGCTAAGATGGACAACTAATCAGATAGTTCTAACCAAAACTTACAATAGAAAATTATGGGATTACGCGCTAGCCGTCTACGCATTCTTCGACCTCACATTCATTGCGGGCTTATTCGCCTTCGTTATGGGGCTCATACGTGGACCAATATGGTTTGCCTCGGCAGCATTACTCCGATCGCCCCTTCCAATAGGCATCATTCGAAGCTGGCGCCGATACGTGACGTTCCAATATGCGATGCCGATACTAAGAGAGCATTCCCTGTCACGTTTGAAATGGAGTCTAGCAAGCCTTAATGTTCCTTGGGTAATGACATTCGGCATACTCAAGTCAACGGTCACATCAGAGATCGAATGG
>CAYWMG010000394.1:0-5229 GCA_964459245.1 uncultured Candidatus Bathyarchaeia archaeon | reverse complement strand
CTCCTCTACGCTACGGCGGCCATCGTGGTGGGTGCTGAAGCTATCTGCATATCAACCTTTCACTTCAAAGGGTGAGGCAAGCTTCTTCTAAGCTTCGCATACATGATTTTGGATTGCCGATTTTTGGTTCAAATCTCCATTCTTGAAGTGGATCAGAAGATTCATCTCGTATAGCAACGATGCATAGCCTGTGGCGTATATGGAGCGACGATTAGTCATATCAACACGATCTGCGGGTGAGGTTGCCGCGGTGCTTACGGATGAGAATCCGAAGACTGCTGACGCAATTTGGGCTGCCCTTCCGATTAAGGGAAGCGCGAATCGTTGGGGTGATGAGATTTACTTCTCAATTCCAGTTAAGGTGAAAGAGGAGAACGGTAGGGAGGAGGTTGAGATTGGGAGCGTGGCTTATTGGCCGCCTGGAAATGCGTTATGCATCTTCTTCGGCGCGACTCCAGCCAGTGATCATGGTGAACCGCACGCAGCCAGTCCCGTCAATGTCTTCGCCAAGGTTGTGGGCGATGCGACTGTGTTCAAGAAGGTTCGCGGAAACGAGCAAGTTATTCTCAATAAATGATCAGGCTTACAGTAGAGTGTCGGAACGTTGTTGAGAAAACGTGGGAACGATTGGCAGACGTTATGATCGGTAATTTCATGAGGTCTCCGGAGGCAGTGATAGCAAACGAAAAGAGAACGTAGGGAAGCCTGGAACCTGCTCTAGACATGAGTTATGGTGATTAGGTTGAAACAGAGAGTGTTCGTAACTAGGCTTCTTCCAAAACCAGCTATGGATATGATACTTTCCTCCTGTGACGCTGAAGTATGGGATGGAGATCTTCCACCGCCGAGAGGCGTGCTGCTGAAGAAGGTTGGACAGATAGAGGGGCTCCTGTCGCTACTAACGGATAAAGTGGACGCGGAATTGTTCAGTAAAGCACCAAAGTTGAAAGTGGTGAGTAACTACGCGGTGGGTTTCGATAATGTAGATGTCCCAGAAGCAACGAGGCGAGGTATCATTGTTGGAAACACGCCTGGAGTACTAACGGAGACCACTGCAGATTACGCCTTCGCTCTCTTGATGGCCGCAGCGCGACGTGTGGTTGAGGGAGATAGGAATGTTCGGAGCGGAGGCTGGAAGACGTGGGGACCAATGACGCTTCTAGGACACGACATTTATGGTGCCACTATTGGAATCATAGGATTAGGCCGAATTGGCATTGCAGTAGCCAAGAGAGCGAAGGGGTTCGGGATGAAGCTACTATACTACGATCTCGCTCGAAGGAAGGATGTTGAGAACGAGTTAGGCATTCAGTTCGTGAATCTTGAAAGCCTTCTCAGGGAGTCGGACTTCATAACAGTGCACACAAACCTAACCCCGGAAACGCATCATCTTATTGGCGCGAAACAATTCGAGATGATGAAAAAGAGCTGCATACTAGTTAACGATGCTCGGGGACCAATCGTTGACAACAACGCCCTGTACGAGGCCTTGAGAGATGGAAAGATTGCGTTCGCAGGATTAGACGTTACAGAACCCGAACCCATACCATCAAATCATCCTCTACTCACACTAGATAACGTTATCATAACTCCACACATTGCAAGCGCCTCGGTTACAACAAGAACCAAGATGGCTCTAATGGCTGCGGAAAACTTGATCGCAGGATTAAAGGGTGAGATGCCACCAAACCCGGTAAATCCTGAAGCCCTAAGAAAGAAATGAGGTATGGAACGTGCGTAACGCATTAAGAGAACAACTGAAACAAGGCCAAGTAGCTTTTGGCATGATTGTTGGCATTGGAAGTCCGGAAGTTTCCTATGCCTTAGGTGATGTGGGCATTGACTGGATAACTTTTGACACGCAACACGCGATCCTAGATATGCGGATGATTGCAGGGATGATTCAAGCGATGAGTTACTCCAAAACGGTTCCAATTGTGCGCGTTCAATCTAACGATCTTGGGCTCATAAACAAGGCATTGGATATCGGCGCGCAAGCAGTAGTTGTCCCGTTAGTCAATACTCGCGAGGACGCTGAGAAGGCTGTGCGCAACTCAAAATACAAGTCACCTGGACTACGAAGTTACGGAGGAAGAGCCTCGATCAGGGATCCAGATTATGTCTCAACCGCCGATACCGAGGTCATGGTGATCCCGCAAATCGAGACAGAACTTGCTCTTCGGAACGTTGAAGAGATCGTAACCACCGACGGCATTGACGCCGTATTCTGCGGACCTTTTGACCTATCAATGTCTCTTGGAGTCTTCCGACAATTCGACAGCGCCATCTTCCAAAAAGCAGTTGAAACTCTCATCTCGTCATGCAATGCGCACGGCGTCTTCCCAGGCCTCTTGGCCCCTGCTGGTCCAGTTGAGAGAAGCATACGGCAAGGTTTCAAGTTCATCTCTCTTGGAGGAGATTTAGGCCTACTGACTCAAGGAGTTGCAAACTCTCTAAAGTCAGCGAGAAATATTTCAACCCAACCTAAGCCGTAAGGTATGAATTACGCCGAACAGCGAGGGCAGGTTATGAGTAGAACATCTTTTCTACTTAACAAGTACTCTTGAGAAGTTCTGGAGATCATTATTTGATAAAACTGGGCGTTCACGTCTCAATCTCTGGAACCTTGGATCAAGCACCGGACCGCGCTCGTGAACTAGAATGCGACACGTTTCAAATGTTCACGCGAAATCCTAGGGGATGGAACTTTAGCAAACTTGACCAAGATGAGGTTAAAGAATTCCGCAGGAAAAACAGTACATATAATCTAGCGCCAGTCGTCACACACATGCCATATCTTCCGAACATTTCAAGCCCAAAAAAAGCGATCTATAACAAGTCAGTGAAGTCTCTGGCTGCAGAACTTGAACGATGTAATACCCTTGGAATACCATATGTGGTAACGCATCTTGGAAGTCACCTGGGTAAGGGTCAAGAATCGGGACTTGAAAGACTCATCTCGGCAATAAACGCCGTTTTTGAGAAACATAAGAATGAGGTTATGTTGCTTCTCGAGAATACTGCAGGGACAAAGAATAGTATGGGTTCAAAATTCGAAGAGATTCAACAAATAATTGATGGAGTTGAAGATAAAGAGCGAGTAGGCATCTGTTTCGATACTGCTCATGCCTTCGCAGCTGGGTATGACATTAGAACATTTGACGGGGTTAACGCCACGATGAAGAAATTTGACTCAGTCTTGGGTTTGACTCATTTGAAAGTGATTCACCTCAACGATTCAAAGGTCCAGTTTGGAGCGGGACGAGATAGACATGAGCATATTGGACTCGGATACATTGGAGAGGAAGGGTTCAGAGCCCTCTTCAAACAAGATGCCGTTCAAGGACTCCCATGCATTTTGGAGACGCCGATAGACGAACGCCGCGACGAGGCGGGCAACATTAAGAAAGTTAGAGAACTCTCTTCCTAATTCTCAGTTGACAATAGTCTCCGTAAGAGAGTTTCAGGGTCTGAGACAAGAGCTCCCCGCGAAACAACATATCCCACCCCCATCAGTAGAGCAGTCTTCGCAGTAGCCGAATCAACGTGAGAGTAATACCCTAAAACTGGGTAGCCGTAACCAGTCAATTTTGGCAGAATCTCAGCTCGAACTAGGTCTAGATTAATAATCAATGCCTGAGGCTTTGCCCCAAGAGCCTCAATGAATCCTTCTATCGTTGTGAATATCCTGAAGTTTATGCCGCTTAGATGTGAAAAACCTTCAAACTTGGATGAGAAGATCAGGTCAGGTTCGAAGACGAAAATCTCGGACATACAAAACCAACTACATAACCTTCACAGAAACGGATTAAAGCTTCGATACTCAAAGATGAGCAAATGATCTTCAAACAAGTACCAGTTGGAGCAATGCAAAATTTTTCTTACATCATTGGTGACGAGTCTACGAAAAAGGCGGCAATCGTGGACCCCGCATGGGCAGTGGACAAGCTGCTTAAGATGTCTTCCGACATGGGCCTAACAATCTCATACGTTATCAACACACATTCACATCACGACCATATTGAAGGAAACGAAGCAGTATCCAGAAAAACTGGCGCAAAGATTGTGATGCATTCTTCTTCACCCCTGCATAAGGATATTTCAGTTGAAGACGGAGATATGATCCAGATTGGAAAGATTAAGGTGAAAGTGATCCATACACCAGGACACTGCCCCGATCACATCTGCTTATGGTTTGAAGGAAAGATCCTGACAGGAGATACCTTATTCGTCGGTGAATGCGGCCGAACAGATTTGTCTGGAGGCAACTCGAGCGATATGTATGACAGCCTCAATAAGATTCTCAAGCTTCCGGACTATGTTGAAGTATATCCAGGCCACGACTATGGATTAAAAAAATCCTCAACCATCGGATACGAACGCCAAAGCAATTACACCTTAAAGAAGAGATCACGAGAAGAGTTCATCCAGTTTATGGCCGAGCCTTAGCGGGCAGTCTTCAATGCCTAATATTGACCAAATTCTACACGCAATCAATGATCTTCCCGGACGGACCTACGCTCCAAATGATGACAGTTTTCTAATCATAGACGTACTCTCAAATCTGCTTCTTCACGATAAGAAAGTGCTTGACATTGGTACCGGATCAGGCATACTGGGGCTTTTCTGTGCACAGAATGGAGCTCACGTAACCGTGACAGACGTTGACGACACAATCTTAGAAAACGTCTCAGCTGCTGCATCCGAACTAGGGCTTGAGATCAAGACAATAAAGTCCAACATGTTCCTAAAAATTGACGGCCAATATGACATCGTCCTGTTTAATCCACCATACCTCCCAAGCACGAGAATCGAAGATAGCACGATAGACGGTGGAGTTCATGGCAGAAGGTTCATCGACCAATTCTTTGAAGGCTTGGCGACCCATCTGAAACACGATGGCCTGGCGCTGCTTTTAGTAAGTAGTCTAAATGATCCGCACTCAATAGTTCAGAAACATCCAGAATACTCCATCACTGTCGCTGCTAGACGATCCCTATTTTTTGAGGAGCTTCAAGCATTATTGTGTAGATTTCGAGGCTTCCCTCGTCAACGCCTTGATCGCTAGATCGTCCGGGTAGAATTCATCTTCCTCAGCCGGCTTTCTTCCCGCGAAACCATCATGAAGACCGTGCCAGAATTCCACTTTATTCTCACCTAACTTCCAGCAAAGTTGGACACGGACACCTAGCCTTACAGCAGGAAAATCAATAAGGCCAACATTCATAT
>CAYWMG010000393.1:0-4487 GCA_964459245.1 uncultured Candidatus Bathyarchaeia archaeon | reverse complement strand
GTCCCTCGAGAGAACTCTCGAGTTCTTCTCTATTGGTCCACGAAGAGCAACGTTCGCATTTTTGCTTTGCTGAGCTATCGCCAACTAGCACATTGCCCCTACTCCTAGTTATGGGGATAAACGGCTAATTATAACCCGCTAGAAAACCACTCAATACGAAGGGTTAGAGTACAGCATCGGATCCCTCCACACCTCACATGAAGAAATCAATAGTTATCATGTAGAACACTTCGATAGACATGTTTGTTCCTGTGTCTTTCGAGTTTATGTTAGAACCCTACGAATCGTTTTTTAGCACAAATCTAGATATGAGTAATTCAGATTACAAATGCACACAATTCGCCGGTACGCAAAAGGCGCGATTATAATGTTCTTGGTCATCACTTTAACGCTGGTGATCGGCGGCGCATACGCCAACGCTTATGAGAACGGTAATGAAAGCGGTAATTCATTCCCGCCTCAAAATTTTGATTTTACTATCACAGCAAGTCGCACTCTTATCAAAATTCAGCCAAGTGCGTCTGGCTCTTTGACGATCTGGGTAAAGCCCTATTGCACAAATTCAACGTCTTTCATACTGTGTGACAATACTGTGCTCCAAACTGTGAATTTACAACTTTCGGGCTGCCCGACAGGGTCTTACTGCACTCTGGATAGAACACAAGTCTTATTCCCTCCATTGTATAGTGCTCCCAGTCATTTTGTGATCTACTCGTTTTCAATGAGCACCTCAAGCGTGATCAATGTAACAGTAACTGGAACAGATCAATTTGGGCACAGCCATGCAACCCATTTCGGCGTCATACTATGCTACTGCTAAACAACGACTGAACATCCACCTGATTATTTGAACGCGTTGCTTCCACAGGGTTGTTTCCTCTATGCGCGTTCAGTTCGGTTACAGAGCGGAAGCTGAGGGGCATCAACCCGACGAACTCTTGAGGCTTGCGGCACACGCTCACAAAGTTGGTTTTGACTTTGTTCCCATAAGTGATCACTTTCATCCATGGTTTCACACCAAAGCCGCTTGCCCCTTCGCTTGGTCGTGGATGTCGGCTGCCGCCGCTACCATTCCTGATCTAAGATTCGGAACCATAGTAACGTCGCCAATCGGTAGATATCATCCTGCAGTAATAGCTCAAGCCTTCGCAACAATGAACGCGATGTTCCCAGCGAGAATATTTATTGCATTAGGCACGGGAGAAGCGATGAACGACTCTCCTCTTGGATATCCTTGGCCAAAATTCTCTGAAAGACTCGAACGATTACGTGAATCCGTTGAGATTATTCGTAGCTTATGGACATTAGATTTTGTGGACTATACTGGAACCTATTATACTCTAAAGGGTGCAAAACTCTACACGAAACCGAAGACCGATATTCCGATCTACATTGCAGCTAACGGTGCAAAAGCTGCAGCATTAATAGGTGAATACGCTGATGGATACGCTACAATTGATTCAGTGAAGAGTAACATCACGAATCTTTGGCCGATTATTGAGGAGGCAGCAAAAGTTTCGGGGAGAGATGTGTCTAAGCTGGCGAAGAACGTTGAGCTCTTCGTCTCATACGCCAAGGATCAGGATGAGGCGTTGGTTTCCGCGCGAAGATGGAAGTCTGGATTGACCCCTAACATATTGAATCTGCCCATACATGACCCTCGAGAATTGGAAAGGATGGGCAACGAAATTTCAGACCAAGAGTTGGCAAAGTTTTGGACGATCACTACAAGCGCGGAGGATTTGATCAAGAAAGCTGAAGAAGCCATAGCTCTAGGATACGATGAAATTCAGTTCCACAATGCCGGTCCATCAGAAGACGAATTTCTCAACATTTGCGATAAGGAAGTATTGCCATATCTCAAACAGAAATTTGAATAAATCAGATCATGATTTACCGATTCAGATTGGCTCTACTTGGTCAGGGGTTGTAGTGAGATAATGCCTCCTGCGTAGAACCACTGAGGTACCGAAGTTATCTCAAAGGTTTGACTCTCATAACCTGAAGCTGAGAATGAGATTCTTCCAACAGGTCCATAGGGATAAGCTAATCGCCAGGATCCATCTGCTCCTGTTAGAGTAGATCGAGCATAATTACAGCTTGTTACAGTTATTGTTGCAGTGACTGGTTGACCGGTACTCGCACTATACACTGTCCCATAAAGCACGTGAGATTGAGGTGTTTGCTGGGAGAACACATTTTGTGGAGCCAATGCCAACATGATGGCCGCAAGCAGGTAGACGCACCAATTTCGCGTGAACAATCCTATTGCCTATACCAGGTTACAAGTTAGAGTATAAACACGTATCGTCATCTTCCGATAGCAAGATGGATAAAACCGAAGATCATTTACTTAATTTAGGCAAACTAATGATGATGGATCATGATGGTTGAACAAGCTCATATTCATAGGGACTCAGGGACCCTTGTGAGTATTGCAAAAAGTTGGGAGAACCAAGTTCAATGTCACCAAAAGTTGAGGCAACAGAAGCAGAAAACGTCGAGTAGTCGAGAAGCTTTCCTCCTTGACAGGCTAATGTGAAGAAATGCACCTGAGACTTGAGCGTAAGATAGAACGTAACAGCACGATAATCCGAGCCGGCTGGGACCACCAAGGCACGGCTGGCTGCTTCATTGTAAGGCCCATCATAGGTTGCCGAAACGAGAGCGTTCACTGCATGAATGGTTATAATGACGGCAATATCTGTACGACCTCGATTTCTGACAAAAATATTAAAGAGATCAATAGTCCCCGGAGAATATTTGGACAGAGCGCTTAGTTGATACGTAGGATGAATCTGATCAGCGGTCCCGAAGCTATAATCTACTACGGGCCTGTTGACTATACCGTAACTAACGTACCATATCAGCAGAGGCCCTATGATCAGTGGAATTATCAGCAGTAGTCGGAATTGCCTCTTGTGACGTTTTGATTTACTTCTCTTTTTCGGCAATTATTTATCACCTGCTAAAGCCATTCTCTTCATATAAGATACTCCTCCCATCTGAAAGCTTTGACGCCATATGATCGCTCTGTAATTTCCATCTCTAGTCAAAATCAACTATGATCATCCATACGCCGAATTCAAACTCACTGAAAGTCATCGCGAAAGTAACGAAATTTTGAACGCAAAACCAATCTTGAATTCAGGGGGCTTTCGATAACCTAAATCATCCAACGAACGTAACAGCGATCGCATACAGCCATACCAACATTGACGCGGGTATGAAAAATGCAATGCAGACTGCAGCGCCGAGTGGATGCCTTATCCTTAACGTTAACCAGACTGGAAATATAAACGCCATAAATCGCAATAATGAAACGTAACTTGATGAAGTAAGAATGAGCAAACCAAATAGACTTACCGCGTATCCCCAAAGTAGGCGATCAACATGCCATATCCTCACCACTAAATAGGCGAAGATGCTTATTGAAAAGAAGACTACTGGATCGAGGCCACTGCAGCAGATCAACAATCCTCGAAAGCCTTGAAAAAGGATTGCTTGAACTAATCTAATTCCATCGCCATTTGCTCCGTGTGTCCAATACTTCTCATCCGTCCATGAAATTAACGGATCTCCAGTTGAAAGATAACAATAAAGCGCCCATGAGCCTATGAAGATCACTGGAATTACAATATGGAGAAGTTTGCGATAGCGCTTTGAACGGACAATATCTAGTACGATGGGAAGGATGATTGTGATGCCGTAAATCCTTGTTACACTGTCAAGCGCTGCGAGCAATGACGCTGTGCCAATTCTCCCCTTTTTGTAAAAATACCATGTTGAGAGTGACAAAAACAGAAAAACAGCCTCAGAGTAACTGAGAGTAGTGAATACACTAACGTACGGAAAAGTCGCCATTAGGAGAGTCGCGTAGAACGCCTCTCTGGGTCGCATGTACATCTCTGCGACGCGCTGAAAAGCAACAACACTTGCAAAAGCAAACAGCTGAGTGATGATGAACGCCCCATACCAATTATCACCGATCAGCAAACCACTGAATCGAATGAGGGTTGGATATACTGGAAGAAATACGTAATTGGGATGAGTATATCCTGACTTTGCAATAATTTGGAATTGTAGACTATCCCAAGCATTAAACAACCACAACCAATTGAGTGTACTAGGGATCAGCACTGGATTGGCATCCATCCATGGGGTACTGAACTTACCTTCTGGACTTAGAATATGGAAGAGCCAAATAGCTCCACTCACACGAATTCCTATAACGACAGCCAAAGAGAGGAACAGAAACCTAACATTCTTCCATTTGACCGGTCCAAATATGTGAAAGTGTTTGCTGCCCCGAGACACTTAGGTATCCTCTGCGAGAAAACAGCAACTGGCAATTAAAGAAACTACAGGTTAAAACGTCTAATGTTGACGATCTCACTATGTGCGTGTTATGGCGCCGGGGGTGGGAGTTTCACCAGCGAGTGCCGCATTCGCACGCGCGTTGGCTTTGAACCCACGAGGCCCAGAGG
>CAYWMG010000392.1:0-3459 GCA_964459245.1 uncultured Candidatus Bathyarchaeia archaeon | reverse complement strand
GAGAGCCTAGCATTCAACCACTTAGGCCCATACTCGCAGGAAGGAGTATGGCAGATTGCTAACGCCCACAACAGTGGTGAGGCGAGCGCAATCCAAGAGGTTGACCTGAACGGATTAGTCTCAGGAAACGCGTTGGCGTTTACTTGGAGTAACGAGTTCAGAACACTAAGCTGGGGCCTACTACAAGTAACCGGAGCAGGACTACCGAGCACTGGGTTGAACTTCTACACGTACGATGGCGTCTACCAAGCATACCTACCCTCGACGATAGGAGCATCGGGTAGCGTAACCTACTCGTTCAGCCTAACATCGCCAGGCTATGCTCCACAAACTTGGAAGGGCGCAGTCTCTTCAGGCATGTCAGGCACTGGGAACAACCTATACCTGGAGCAGACGAACATTCCAGTACCAGAATTCAGCACAATAGCGTTAGCGACCTTTACAGCAATAGCTGCAGCACTGTACATACTACGACGTAGGCGCCACTAAGCGAGCGAAGCGAACACAGTCGTAATTTGTGTGCGTGCATCATGATACCCCCATAAGTACGGACAGCCAGGTTTACTCGACGGTTTCCGAAAGTCAGACTGATTCACTGATTATGAAGTTTCAATGTGTCAAGTGGATTAGCAAATTCTCTCTGAAAACTCACTATCATTGGCTGGAGTATTTCGAATCATCAAATACGGCACAAATTTATCTAGCGCATTCAATGTTTCACGTTGTAAATAGCGGGGTGGGGTAGCCAGGTTTAACCCGCAGAGACAGCAGTGCGGATGGCTCATAACCTGGCGAGAAACCCTGAGATTGAGTTTAAGGCTCCTCAACCGGTGGTTCGAAAGGCAACGGTTGCCCGAACATCCACCCCCCGCTACCAATTCTGAACCAGCGACAGTTAGATGATGAGTCTAGGCTCCGAGCCAGTCTGGTAAGCTGTAAAAGATCGACTCAGCGACGCGACGTTCCTGCTCATCGAGTGAACAAAAACAACTCCCACAACTTGGACACTTATCGAAGCCACATTCTTGACAGGCGAGTTTTAGGTCGTGGCCGAAGAAACGAGCACATTTGAAGCATTGAAAACTCAAAGCGGAAGGTTGTGATCGTGTCATTTAGTTACCTCAATATTGGTGGGGCGGGAGGGAATTTCATGACCTTGCTGGCTCTGATCATTTTGAACCCTCGATCACCGGTGTGCTCGCTAACGTGGTCCCGAGACCGGTCTGAAGGCGATTTCTCGCAATCTTAGACCAAGGTGTCCCCACGAAGGGTTAACTCGCGGTCTGGACCACCGCCCCTGAGACCTTATGCAGTCAATCATCAGATCTAAAATGCTTCCTGAAGCGTTACAGTCTAATTTTTGGCTTCTCGTAGCTCACCTTTGGCGTCCGCTTCTCCCGCCTCAAGTAAGATAGGTACTCGAAAGCGATTAGAGCTGAATTGCTCACATCCTCATCAGAATCTTCCATCGCCTTCTCCAATTCCGGAATCGCTAGGTCGTCACCGATTGAGCTCAATGCTACAGCTGACTCATGCCGTACGATTGGGCTAGGGTCAGTTCTCATAGCGGTTATGAGAGCTGGGACGGCCGACCTATAGCCTAGTTGACCAAGAGTGAATGCAGCTTCATGTCGTGTGAGTGGGCTAGAGTCTTCGTTCAAGACTTTGCATAACTGGGGAACAACTAGTTCATTTCCCACATGTTCTAGCATACATACAGAGTGAACTCGCAATAGTAATGGAAAATCCTTGGATCGCTCTAAGAATGAGATAAAGTATGGGACGTCCTTGGCCTTGAACGCTTCTTCGAGCTGATCTAAGAGTTTATAATCGCCTTCTTTCATTCGAACTTGGCCCAAGCTCATCTTATTTCGAGTCATCGGGAAAGAATTGGCTTGATAAAGATTGTTTCGGCCTTAATGGAGCGTTCGGAACTACAATTTTTTAAACGTAACCGCATGATATCGGACTACGTTCTTTTGGCGGTGGACCATTGCAACGATCCTTAGAGAGAGTAGGAGCCAGCATCTTTGATGCGGCTTCAGCACCGGTGAGACTACAGATTTTGAGACTTTTATCGACGAAAGGACAGCTCCAGTACACGGAAATAATGTTCCAGCTGAAGCTTGACCCTGTCCGGGATGCTGGAAAATTTGTGTATCATCTCAAAAGCCTGACCGCTGCAGGGCTGGCCACGTTAGACAAGAAGACCAAGAGGTATGAGGTGACTGAGCTAGGTAATATGATCGTCTCGTTTGCGAGAGACATGGATGAATATGTTAATGTGAAGAGGGGAAAGTTGTATGTCCGTACCTCTAGATTGGCTATTGAAGAATTTCACCGCAATAAAATCTCTCGCTCCCTTGTAATTGAAGGAGGCGTCCCCCAAGAGATTGCTGATGAGATTGCAGCCGAAGCTGAAGATCGCCTAGTCCGTTTGAAGACTATCTACCTGACGGCACCGCTTATTCGCGAATTTGTGAACGCCATCCTGATTGAGAAGAAACTTGAGGAATATCGACATAAACTGACAAGGCTTGGAATGCCAGTTTATGATGTTGCTCAATTGATTAGCGACGCGGGAGAGAAGCAATTAAGCGCAGATTATGTAGCACGCTCATCAGCACGATCCGTGCTCTCTGAGTACGCCCTGCTTAATTGTCTGCCTCACAAAATCGCTGACGCTCATCTTTCCGGATTGATTCACATAGCCAATCTTGAAAATTGGATCTTGAAACCAAACGAAGTCATCCATGACTTGCGCTATTTTTTGGCAAACAACTTTCGCGGGACAAAATCCCCAGAGAGCCTCGAAGGTGCGTTAGCGTTAATTGGAAATGTTCTAGAAAATACCGCGGGAGAGATTTCGGGCGAGCAAACACTTGAGTTTTTCAACGTCTTCCTATCTCCTTTCGCGAAAGGTAGGACGGTGAACGATCTCTCAACCCAGTTAACTCACTTTCTCACTTCGATGCGTAGAGATTTGGTCTCTGGAAACCCACAACAAGGCCTCTCGATCGTGATCGATACCGACCCCCCAGAATTCATTTTGAAGGAAGACGCCGTAGGGCCAGCGGGAAAAGTTAGCGGTCATTACGCAGATTACACATCTGAAGCTTTTCAGTTAGCAGAAGCGACTATAGATGCCTTTGCAATTGCCTCATGTTCAAGTCACCTCCTCCCTCATTTAGTAATTCGAATCAGAAAACAGACTATGAATAATCCAGATCAACGAACCAAACGAGTTATCGAGAAAGCTCACGAATTAGCTGCTAACAAGAGCATTCCATACTTTGAGCTCCTAAACGATATGGAGAAGTCGACCTATTCTGCCACAGGATTGAGACTGACGGACGATTGGACTGGACAGTGGGAAGCTGATTGCGTTAGGACAGGAAGTATGGATTCGATTTTTCTTAACTTGCCACGAATTGCATATGAAGCAAAGAATAACGACGA
>CAYWMG010000391.1:0-9612 GCA_964459245.1 uncultured Candidatus Bathyarchaeia archaeon | reverse complement strand
CCACGTTAGAATTTACTAAACAACCTTCGTTGAGTAAGAATGGAGACTGCATTGTGGCGGTAATGGCTACAAAGGGGCTGAAAGATCTATCGGAAAGTTTCAAGATATACTGCCAGGATGACAATTCTCGAATCCTTGTTGAGATAAGCTCGTCTGGAGTTGTGGAAAGAATTCGTGGAAGGGGGAGCTGTTTTCTGACACTAAGTCATCCTGAGGAAATTGTCATTCGAAAATCAGCTTACATCAACGACAGGACCTTCATGGTGGGAGCAGATGTAGCTGCCGTCGATCTCAGTAGGAAATTGATTAATGCAATCAGGTCATCATCTGCAACGATTAATATTCGCCTGACTGTTGAGCTATAGGACGCTCAAATCATCTAACAATGGAATCTAAAACGATCTGCACTCTATCCGGAGAAACTTCCTTTATCACGCGTTGAAAAGTAAATGATTCAACGCTTCTATCACTCATCCTTAGTAGAGCCTGCAAAGCACTTGTAACCTTCTCCATTGTATCCCCACGGTGTGCAAAGGTATAGTAATGGATTATTCCTCCTTCAGGTTTTAGCAAGGAAGCTGCTGAATTCAAAAATTCTGATGATAGAGAAGGAAGATTCATTATTACTCGATCTGCTATCCCACGGAGTCTTGGTGTGTACTCTCTGACGTCACCGAAGTAACATGATACGCGTTCGGCAACTCTGTTAACCAAGACGTTCTCTTTCAGGTACTGGTAGGCTACCGGATTCAGATCGATGGCAAATACTCGCACATTTGGTTGCGTCTTGGCGAGAAGAATAGAATAAGGGCCGACTCCGGCGAACATGTCAACAACAACCTCCCCTTCCCTTGCCTGTTTCGCTACGCGCATGCGCTCATAGCTGAGTCTCGGATTGAAGTATACCGAGTTAACGTTTAACCGGAATCTACATTCGAACTCACGGTGGATAGTTTCTGTGCCTCCTTCTCCGGCGATAATCTCCACATTGCGCGTCCTGTACTGACCTGTAGTTTTCCCTGTTTTCCTAACTACTAAGCGCAAGTGAGGGTAAAGTTTCAAAATCCCGTTTCCAATAACGTTAGAAAATGCTCGTAACTCGTCCTCGATCTCTACGAGTACAATGTCACCTATGATATCATAGGAGCGCGGCAACTGGTCAAGAATATTTGGTGGCAACTCCGGGCAGGCTTCGCGCAAGTTTTTCGGTCTTCTCGAAGTTTCCGGGAAATCCATTTCAAGAATTCTTACCTGAGCAGAATGCTTCCTAAGCACCGATAATTCGGTCTCTGATAGTTCTCGTTTGAGTGGAATCATTAAACATTCGTTACTCCGAGAGAATTGAAGGTCACGGTTGATCAACTGTATCTTATTCAAGGATCGTAAGACGCTGTCTGCGTCTCTAAAGTGAGTCACAAGGCCAAGCGTTTTCAAGATACATCCTCTAGATGAGCGCATTACACAACGCTAAATACTCAAGCTATCAACCCAGAACAGTCAATTGAGGCGATGTGGCGTTGGGGAAGTGGCGTAGACGCGAGGAAATTATTGGCAAAGACGTCATCGACGGAGAAGCAAAGAAGATTGGTGTCACGAAAGATATTGCTTGGTCTGAAGAAGGCACAATCGCGCTTCTAATCGAGACCATTGACGAGCAAGATTTCTTCCTCGAATTTGATGATGTAGAACGGATTGGGGATGTAATTTTCATCAAGCCTAAGACTTCCTTACAACCGATTCCAACAAAGACCTGTCCAATGTGCAAGTACAAGAATCCAATTGAGGCGGTCTACTGTGCAAAGTGCGGGCACACTCTTGAGAACAAGGATACGAAAAATGAGAAGAAATGACACGAAATGAGAGGCGATGGCTCTGGCGAGTCCCATTGTTGCAAAATAGTAAGCTTCCGTACACGTACCCACCCAAGTTTGCTTCCAATATGCGAGTGCAGCTTTCGTACATCCTAGAGAGTCTACTATTATAATATCAGTGGGCGAGTGCTCGAGTTGCGAGTATCGACTAGAAAGGGAGACCTAAGTCGGTTTTTCCAAATCCTTCTCATCTCAATCCTTATCTTATACCCAGGATCAACCCTGACGCCAAGGGCTCAGATACTCCAACCCATCTTACGTGCACAAGCAGCTCCAGTTAGTCCTTCTTATTCTCTAAATGAATGGAATGTCCCTACGACTGGTGCTGGACCATGGGGTATGACCATTGACGGGCTGGGAAAAATCTGGTTCACAGAGAACGCTACCAATAAGATTGCAAGATTTGACCCCACAAACAACAACTTCACCGAATGGAGCATTCCAGGGGGTGGCAATCCTCGGTACGTATTCACCCAACAATTCATCTTTGGAGGAAAGAACGTTACTCGAGTGTACTTTACGGAATATTCATCAAACAAGATTGCCTACTTCAACAGTTGGAATGGGACATTTTACGAATGGCAATTGCCCGTGGGCAGCAATCCGGTTGGAATTTATGTGGAGTCAAATTCCACCGGTCCTACTGATGGAAATTACAGGATATGGTTCACTGAATCAGGACGTGACGTGATAGGTCTACTCTCACCTGCAACAAACCGGTTGACTGAATGGACTCTACCCGGAGCAACCTCCACTCCGGGAACTCCTCTACTGGAACCTTGGGGTATCTATGCTCAAACGATATTGACTGGCATATACCACAACGAGACTGACCGTTACGTCTACTTCACGGAAGCTGCAAATAATGCCATTGGTAGATTGCAGGTGCGATCTCCTCAGAATCTGCTGCTCCTTTGGGACTTGAATTCCCTCGAGATTATACCTGGGTTGAAGTATGGGCCGATGGATATACTTGTTGACTCAACAAGCCCTGGGAACGTTATATTCTCCGCGAGTGCGGGAGACCGTATTTCGGTACTGCAGAATTGTGGGAGCACCTGTAATGGATATACTGAATACGTGCTTCCTTCCCGCGTTTCAATTGCGAAACCAACCAGCGTGAAAGTTGATCCATCCCACAGCGTCATGTGGTTTACGGAATATAATAGCGGTGTAGTGGCAGAGCTGGATAGCACGAACTTGGGCACTGGAGCTTTCGTTCCAAGATCATCAGAATGCGTAATCCCGCCAACTCTTGGGCCTGTTGCTTGTGCGGCACCATCAGGTTACTCCGTAACAACAGTAACTCCAACAGTTACCAATAATGTCCTTGGCGTATCAACAAATGGAACTGCCCAACCGTCCACGATTAACCTCTTTCAAGGGCCGATCAATGGCATAGCGGAATATAGATTGCCAAATATTGTGTCAAGACCCAACTATGTCTCAATCGACTCTGGCGGGAATGTCTGGTTCACGGAAAACAACGTGACAGTAAATAAGATAGGGCGAATCAGTCCCCCGTATGATTTTCAAATATCAGCATCTCCTAACACACAAACTATCAGACAGGGGCGGTCAACTAGTTTCAGCATCCTGGTCTCTCTGAACACTGGGATCCCCTCACCAATTCAACTCTCCGTTAACAATCCGCAAGGTGTAGGTGAGAGTTTCAACCCTCCCGCGGGGACTCCACAATCAGGAATCCCCTTCTCTTCAACGCTTACGCTCTCTACCACTAATTCGACAAGTCCAGGAACTTATTTAATGAACATAACAGGAACTAGTGCGGGACAAACCCGGACGTATCAAATCTCTTTAGTTGTTAGCGGACCGCCTCCACCTCTCACTTTTGACTACACCATTGACGTTACGAATGCGAGCACAGTGTCAATTCAACAGGGTCTGCAAGCTTCGTTCCAGTTGCAGGTTACTCCAAACGCCGGTCTACCCATTCAAGCAGTCAATCTTGCCGTGAGTGGTCTTCCTGCTGGAATAACTGTGGCACAGTTCGCCAATTTTAACGGTTATCCTCCGTTTAGTTCAGTGCTAACGCTACAGACAAGTATCACGACTCCACCAGGGTCTTACGATCTAACGAATCTAATAACTGGTCAATCTACCGGCGGCCTGCAGCATCACCCGAAAGAAACTGTTAAGCTGATTGTTACCGAGCTTCCTCGAGACTTCACCGTGACTGTATCCTCTGGTTCTGTGAACGTGGTTCAAGCTTCAAGAGTTGACTTGGCTGTATCAATATCACCGGTAGGCCCGTTCGTTAGCAACGTAAGTTTGACCGGAGCATTTTCACCATCAGATCCGGGCCTAACCGTTACTTTCTCACCCTCTACAGTAAGCCTACCGCCGAATGGAGGAACAGCACAAGCTACTGTGGAGATCATTGCACAGAGGACTACTCCGGGACGAACGTATCAATTAACCGTAACTGCCTCCAGCATTTCACCCTCACGATCACACCAAGCCACATTGTCTGTTCGCGTATCTCCCTGCCTAATAGCAACGGCAACCTTCGGCTCAGAACTGGCGCCGGAAGTTCAATTCTTAAGAGAATTTCGCGATCAACAGGTTTTACCTACTTTTGCTGGTTCCACTTTTATGGGACTCTTCAATTCTTGGTATTATTCATTCAGTCCCAACGTTGCTGAATACGAATCTACTCATATGTTATCTAGAGAAGTTATGCGGTTTTTGCTCTATCCACTCATCGTAATTCTAAAATTATCATCTAACGTTTACTCAATTCTTGGGTTCCAACCTGAACTTGGTGTTTTGGCGGGCGGTGTTCTTGCAAGCTCACTTATTGGTTTCACATATCTATCGCTTCCATTGATTGGACTCTTTTTGAGTTGCAGAAGAAGGTTGACCTCGAAGGTCAAGAGAAGAACTGGAAGATGGATAGCAATTGTAATGATTTCGCTGATCGTCTGCTATGGTATTTCGGAAATGGTTCAACTTTCGCTCATGATGATGTTCGTCAGTTCGGGGATCATAATTGCTTCTATGCTGACCGGTGGTATATTGGCCACTTTAACGGTTATCAAGTTAGCGCGACGATTATACTAAATGTTCACCCTCACTCATGACAAGTCGTTCGATTTCCCTAGATACTATTTGTTCGATGTGACGCGCAGGCATTGAAACCGCTTTTGAGATCGAACCGATGTCGTCAAACTCTGGTTTTGCTCTAATAAGATTCCCAGCGGTATCTCGCGCAAGTTTTACCCTAACTTCGAACTTTTTTCCAGCAATCTCAATATTCAATGTCTTGAATCCTCTATCTAAGATGAAACGATCACATCGCTGATGTCTGATTCCAAGAGTTCCGGTTTCTTTCATTATCATTCGCGAGAATTTTTCTGTGTCTGGTACCGCACATAACACATGCAACACATTGCCGGGCCTGTTCTTCTTAAACTGTGCCGCAGTTAGCCATGCGTCTTTTGCTCCGGAATCAATTAAGCGTTGCAAAGTATGTGCTAGCACTTCGCCTGATACGTCGTCTAGATTGGTCTCTAGCACGTCGATCACCTCGTTCATAATCGAGCCTTCCCTGGACCCCAATACAATTCTAAGGAGGTTTGGAGAAGAAATGAGCTGTCTTCTGCCAGCTCCATAGCCCACCTTATCCGGTGTCATCTCAGGGTAAATTGGGTTAAAGATGTGTGCCAGATTGGCGAGCATAGCGATCCCAGTCGGAGTGGTTAATTCCACGGTTTCGGGTCCTCCCTTCATTGGAATGTGGTGCGTTGTGAGGATCTCCATGACTGCGGGTGCAGGAACGGCGAGTGTTCCATGAGAGAAGGTAACTGACCCTCCTCCTATTGCGACGGGAGTAGAGTATATCTCTCCGTCGAATAACTTCAACGAATCACAGGCCGCTGCAACGCCGAAGATGTCAGCTAAAGTATCAGCTGAGCCCGCTTCATGTAAATGCGTGTCAGAAAAATTCGTTCCATGTACCTTGCTTTCAGCATTGATTAACAAATTCACAGAGCCTAAGGCAAAATCTATTGCTTTCCTGCTCAACTTGGCCTCCTTTGTCATGTCTTCTGCTGCCTGCAGCATTTTGCCGATTTTTATCTCTTCGTCTCCTTCTGAGATCTTGAATTCAATGCAGCTCGCTTTGAAGCCGTGACTCCATACATGTTTAGTTTCGAGATTGATGGATTTGCAGCGAGGAAAGTGCTTAGGGATAAGTTGCAAGACCTCCCTTATTGTTTCCACATCGCCTCCCGCATCGATCAGTCCGCCAAGCAACATGTCTCCGGAGATTCCTGCAATGCTTGGATCTATAACGGTGATTTGAGGCAATACTCACAAACTCTGCGTTTTTGACGGGGTTGACGCCAAACTCAATATCATTGTGTTACGAGGCTAGTCTCAACACGTTGAAAGGCGTTACTTAGAACTATCCTTCAGGTTGAATGGTTTTCCTTCTGTGAGGATCGTTGAAGGTATCTTGTCTTTCCATTTCTGAAGGAAGGGTAAGTCTTCATTCTGTTCTCTCAGATCATCTGGTAACATGTGTGGAATTTCGTCGATAATTGGGTACCAACGATTGCATTTTGAGCACGTAATAATGCCAGATGTAATTTCCTCCTTCTCTTCGAATACTTGTAGCTCCAACGGGTAGAATTTATCAATCGGACACGCTAAGATATCCATAAGTTTTCGTTTCATGCGTATTCAACTCAGTGAAGTAACAACTGAAATATACTGCTTTCGAAGGCTACGCCGATGACGTTCAATTATAGCGATACGGACAGGGCTTTTCGGGTTGGAATTGTAAGGTTGATACTGGATGGACATACAGAAGAGGCACTGCACTCTTTGTCAATACATTATGGCATTAGGGAGCCAACCCTACGTGTTGGGACTGTGAAGAGACACAGACGGGTGTTGGCTTGTTATGTGCACAAGGAGAATCGAATATATGTTTCAAAAAGTGATCTCTTAACCAATCCTTTTTTGATCCTCCACGAGTTCTATCATCATTTGAGAGCTTCGCAGATCCAAAGCAGGGACCAAGTCGAGAAACGTGCTGATTCATTCGCGTCGGCTTTTATACGCGATTTCAATCAGACCCGTTGATTATGTGGTTGTCTGAACGGTCAGATACATGGTTTTTCCGTCACTGCCAGATTTGAGTGCTGCTTCACAAATTTCAACCGCTTTCAATCCATCTAGTCCATTTACTGAGAGGGGCTTGTCGTTAATTATTGATTCTGCAAAATGAGTAAGCTCCATGGTTAGAGGTTCCTTCTTTTCGAGGTTGGGTTTGACAGTTTTTTGGTAGTTCTCAATAGCAACTTGTTGTGTTATGTAATCAAGCTGAGCTGTTGCTTCGCTGCCAGTCACTACTAATGTTCTAGCTTTTCGTGGACTCAGCCAATTCGCGTCGATGAAGGCAGTTCCACCATCGGTAAATTGAAGCATGATCTCTGCGTAGTCCTCGTTTCTATGGCGCATGCTGCCGGTTCTGGCGTAAACTGCATTTATTTCATCTTCGAAGATGTAGCGAGCTAGGTCAATGTCGTGAATGGCCGTGTCCCTGACAACGCCTACGTCACCAATTCTTTCAGGCCATCGTCCCACTCTTCGTGCTAGGAAAAGCATTACGTTCCCCAGCGATCCATCGGCTACCAAGGATTTGAGGTATTTTACGGCTGGGTTACATCGTTCAATATGTCCCGGCATGAGTTTCAAGCCTTTCTTCTGAGATAGTGCCAACAGTTCTTTGGCTTCAGATACTGTACTTGTCATCGGTTTTTCGACAAGCACATGCTTTCCAGCATTGAGGGCTCTCGTGGCAATTTCCCTGTGTGTTATGGTCGGGGTGCAAATTGTTACGGCATCGACATCATTCCTGCCGAGAACCTCATCCACATCGTTCGCTGACTGGACTCTGTATTGCATTCCAACAGTCTTAGCTGCTTCTTCATTTGTGTCGCAGACACAAACGAGTTTTGTTTGATCGAGTTGAGAGAAGACTCGAGCTTGGTTCTTTCCCCAGAACCCTGTTCCTATTACCGCGATTCGAAGTTGCTTCACCTAGTCCACAATCCTCTTCCAGGCCCTCTATAGACAAGTCCACTCTTCTCAACACTAGCAGGATCCAATATCCCAGTACAATCGATGATTAACCCCTGTTTGGACATGTGAGCGGCTAGTTCGATTGTATCCAACTTCTTGAATTCATCGTGAGCGATGGTTAGAATTACTGAATCCGCCTTTTCGACAGCTCTACGAAGTGTCTGTTCCGATACTAACCCCATAGCATTCAACTCCGGAGTAGTAAAAAGTGGATCAAACGTTGATACCCTTGCTCCACGCTTTTTCAGGATAGTAATTAAATCTAAAGATGGCGAGAATCTAATCTCTTTCACGTTAGGACGATAGCTGATTCCCAAAACTACTACCTTTGCTCGCTTCAATGATTTTCCACATACTCTCAAGCCATCGGAAGCAAGTTTAGCAACATGTCGTGGCATCTCATCATTTATCTTCCGTGCGTCTAGTACCAGCCTCAGTCGAGAGTCGAAAGTGTCGGCTTCAGTTGACAACAAATAGGGGTAAACTGGAAGACAGTGACCACCCACTCCTACTCCCGTTGAATGAAGATGAGAATAGGGTTGACTATTTGCTGCACGAGCAGTCTCTAGATAATCGACTCCAACTTGTTCGCAGAGAAGTGCAAACTCATTGGCCAAGCCTATGTTTACGTCACGGTATATGGTTTCGAAGAGCTTGGATAATTCTGCGGTTTTGATATCGTGCACCCTGAGAAGTTCGCCCTTAACAATGACGGACAATGCCGCGCAAGCTGCTTCCAGACTCCGTTTATCGATGCCCCCAACAATCTTTGGATATGTCTGTAAATCTTGTAGAGCCCTTCCTCCCATTGCCCTGATCGGGCTGTACGCTAGACCGTATCCTTGGCCACAAATCAATCCTGAATACTTTTCAATGGTTGCCTTAACCACCCGTTCAGTAATGCCTGGTCCGCAAGTACTTTCGAAGATGACTAGACTTCCATTCTTCAGGTTCTTGCCAATGCTTACGCATACGTCTTCCACTGCTGAATAGTCAGCGCGTCTCTGTCTATCTATCATAGTCGGAACAACTATGAAGAGGATATCAGAATTCGCGGCAACTTCTTCAGTTCTAGTTGTGACAGTGAATTTTCCTCCACGGATTGCTTTCTTGAGCATGATCGCTAAACCCTGCTCGTCTATAGTTGTTTCACCTCTGTTTATGCGGTCAACGATCCGAGGGTTCATATCAGCCCCCATCACACGAGCACCAGCGTCAGCGTACAGACAAGCAGTAGGCAAGCCCATCCATCCTAAGCCCACAATTCCTACGACTAATGCTCCGTCACGAATTCTAACCGCAATTTCGCCTGGTTCAAGAGAGAGCAAAGTTTGGGAGGCCAGTATCGACACCGGTTTAACTCGCTCAACTCCGAAATATTTAACTGTTTTTAACTCTAGATCAGTTAACTATGTCTGCCGTGAGCAATGTGCGTGACTCGCTGCGACGAGCTGGTCTTACGACTTACGAATCAGAAGCTTACCTAGCTCTGCTTTCGAAACGCGAGGTGACGGCGGAAGACGTTGCCAGTATGACCTCGATACCCATCACGCGTGTTTATGGAACTTTAGAACAGTTAATGCAGAAAGGCTTTGCGAGAATAGTTCAGAGTCGACCCAAAAGATTT
>CAYWMG010000390.1:0-3753 GCA_964459245.1 uncultured Candidatus Bathyarchaeia archaeon | reverse complement strand
GTTTTTGATCGGGTATTGTTCACACAACATCATTAGATTTGCAGCCACCGCTCGAAGATTAAGCTATTCGAACCAAGACCCGATCTGCTTTGGGGTCATCCGGGGCATCTCTTTGAGTGTGTATGCCTCGATGTGGACGGTAGAAATCGGACCGTCGTTTCGTCGCCAAAAAAATGTGTGTGCGCACCACCCGACGCAACGACGACGTTTCAAATTACGGTTGACCTGTTAGGATTGAAAACTCCGTGGGGTCGGTGGACTTGCCAAGTCTGCCAGTTTGTTTGGCTAATGTTTGGAGTAGCGATCTGATGTTGTTGTTAGTGAATTCATATGGTTTTCATTATGTCAAACCGTAGCGTGTTGTGATCGAAATCAATCTCATACTGAAACCAACTCTTAGCGTGTTTCACGTTTCGGGCCTTGCGAAGACGGAGCTTGCTCATTGAATCCACGTCATCACTAATGGTAAGTTCAAGAACCACGTCAGCGATGTCCACGTAAGTAGCGAGAGTTCTTTCACTGAAAGCGAGTGTATTTAATGTCGTTAGGAGGTTGGCATTAATGCTGCGCGTCTTCGCAACGAGTACTTTCAAGAATTCTGTGGAGCGACGCAAACCCACCTTCTGAACGAGTGATGTGAGCGAGTCCAGAATGACGAGCAGGCTGCAATCGTTTTCCATCTCAGAGATCGCCGTCGACGTAACCAGACCGAGGTACGGCAGGTTAGACGGGTCAACACTGTAACGCTCCACACTGTTCACGCCGATCTGGCTCGAATAGCAGTCAATGAATTCAATTTGATCCTCGCTAAGTTTCACGACGTTATCCATTCTAGCATGAAGGTTACCGACGAAGTTGTCGAGCGAAAGCCACAAGACCTTTGCTTTCGGACCATTAGCGAGATGGCTGCGCAGCATTTCATACGAAAGGAATTCACTCCCGCTCCCCGCGTCAGCAGCGATCAGCAACGAGTAAGGAACAGGTACTCCGTCAGGAAGCAAAGAATCTAGAATAGGTACTCCGAACCCTCGACAACTCCTGCCCAGATAAGCATCCCTCTCCTCCAGACCCGCATTACGACCTGCTAATGCTTTCACCATTCATTGCATCTCATATGGCACTGTTCTTATGCACCAATGCCCAATAGGACAATTTGAAGGAAGGAAATAACCACTCATAGCAAGCGATAAACATTGGATTCATTTGTGTCAATTCAGACTATTTCAGACCGAAGGATAGCCAAGAATGGTCTAACGACCTGCACGGCTATGCAAGGTGCCTAGTCTTTTCTCCTCTCCAAGAAAAATAATGGACGACGCTTTTACATGTCTACATAGATGCTACTACTATGACTGAATTGTAAACTGCTTATTCTCCCCTGAGTGACTCCTTGTCTGGCAGGGAGAACTCCTTCACCGACCACAAACCCTTCACACACATTATTGAACGACAAATAGCGAAATATTTGAGCTCTTGCCTAACACGCCTTGAGATGCTACGTTCTCCTAAAGAACAGAAGATGTTTCGACAACGCCGGAATCTGGGCGAAAAAAAGCAGACATTTACCTGGGGGCCTCTCCCAACAGGGGTGTTAAATTTGGCTATTCTTTCAAAGCAATCGCTGAACGCGTGAATACAAACTTCAACTAAAATCGCATTACATGATCATCGAGACCGTTGGCCTGGCATGGTTTACAATTATTCAAAATACGGGTTGGAATTAAGAAAAAATAATATCACAAACATCATCGATGGATCCTTGCGAATCCCTGCAAATGCTTACATAGTAAATCTACGTGTAATCAAACTGGACTTACTCTTGGTTGCTGAACGGGTACACGAAGGAAAAAAAATTTTCATTTGCGACTGTGGATTCGGATACGATGATATACTAATCGCATACGCCTGCGACGATTATCGCAAAACCCACGGCATACCATCAGAAGAAATACTCAAGAGAACCATCTACAACCCTCGAGTTGAGCAATAGAATCATAATGTTACGGTGCGCTAATTATGAAACAAACCTGATCGTACTCTGAAGAGTTGCAGAGTTGTCAAAAGTAGAAACGCATAACGGTAAAACAGTTTATGTTTGCAGCATTTGCGGATTAGGATATGACGATATTCTATTTGCCTACTCATGCAACGAATATTGTCGAACTCAGGGTACCCAATGGAGTGAGATAACCAAGAGAGCAACCTACAACCCCCGAATCTCCGCGCGTGATTCTCAAGCTGAGCTTAAGAACTATACCGCGGAGCTACAAAGAGAGATAGAGCAGCTCAAGAAAAAGGTTGCAGTAACTCTGGCCAACGCTGAGGCACTCGTGGCGATAGCGGAAGTCCAAGATAGGATTACGAAACTTGAAGCGAAACTGACTGAATCCGTACCAAGACAATTGGCGGAACGATTAAGCGCCAAAATCGAAGAACTAGAACAGAAGCTGGCTGCCTCAGTGCCGAAAAGCGAAGCAGACGCTCTCGCGGAGAAGACAAATCAGCTGGAGGCTGCATTGATTGAAACACTTGAGAAACTGAATTCGGGAGAAGCGAGAAGCTGCAATCCAGAAACGAGATTAGGAGAATCTGAGGGCGAGACGGATTTGCGGGCTCGTATCATGGAACTGCAGACCAGTCGAGGTAGAGTAAGTGTTGTGTCGAGTTGTCCAAACTGCGGGCAACTAACGCCCCCAGATGACATCTATTGTGGTAATTGTGGATCCACGCTGCTAGAACGAGCTCCGTTCGCTCGCCCACGCCACCGCCTCCGTCAGTAGTCGGCGGCGAATTCCCCATCATCCTTGTAAAGATAAGAAAAAACCAAACGAAGCGAGTACCGTTTGAAAATGTGTGTGATACCTATGGTGTGGCCGGTAAAATTTTAACCACTTGTTCCTAATCCGTGCACACATCACGTCTGAATTCCTACTCTGCGCACAACCTCAATCTAAACTCGTTCTGGGATTTCCACACTACGGAGGTATCAGTTTCTCGAAACACTTATTCTATTACTTGAGTAGTGGCTATCACGAACTCAAAGATGGAAGAACGATTTGAGATGCACCCACCGGAACCCGAACTGATCTCACGTCCTAAGAACCGATACATTAGAAGGAGACATTTTGTCTGTTGCAATTGGTTCGAATACAATTAGCTCCGTTTGTGCATCACAGGGCTCCCAAGCGGAGATGGCCACTTGTATGTTCAGGGGTTCTTTTACATATGCGTTGATCTTGGTCTAACTTGTTAGTATTGGTGAAAGAAGAGACGCATAACGGTAAGATAATCTACGTTTGTGACTGTTGCGGGTTAGGATACGGTGATGCCCTACTTGCCTATTCCTGTAACGAATATTGTCGAACCCATGGCACTCAGTGGAGCGATATAACCAAGAGAGCAATATACCACCCTAAAGGGGAGCAGCATACTAAGCGAACTTTTTCCGCGTAAGACGAAAAACAGCGCTGCTGAATATTTTCATCTCGTCACGCGCAATCAAAACAAAATCGTGATGATTCCTTCGAGAAACTAGATGCTAATCCACATGAATCTTCGTTCGAATACTTTTGGTAGCCTGAGTCATTATTCGCTCATCTCAATTCCTCAAAATCTGCAATTCATTTCAAACAATTCATGAATTGTCCTGCATGTCATGAACCTGAACTCTCCTTCTTAGGTAGAAGTATGCGATTCAAGGATGAGGGAGTTGTGGTGAGGTTGGATTATCTCTGTCCACGATGCCAAAAGCAT
>CAYWMG010000389.1:0-7295 GCA_964459245.1 uncultured Candidatus Bathyarchaeia archaeon | reverse complement strand
ATACCTCAATCCGCTAACCACTGTTGGAAAACAAATATCCGAACCCATCACACTTCACCGAGAGATAACGGACGAAGATGCAAAACATGACGTAATATCGCTGATGAAGTCCTTGGCCATACAATCACCAGAGGAAAGGTATGATGCCTATCCACACCAGCTGAGCGGCGGAATGCGCCAGAGAATTCTGCTCGCGATGGCAATCTCATGCGGACCTAAACTACTGATAGCTGATGAACCGACTACAGCCCTTGACGTCATAGCCCAAGACGAAATCCTGACCCTACTAAAAGAGATCAAGAATAAGCTCGGCATGGCCCTTCTCCTGATAACGCACGACCTCGCGATAGCGTCACGCCTCTGCGATCGTATAGTCATAATGTACGCTGGAAAGGTAATGGAAGTTGGAAGTACACGACACATTTTTAGAGAACCAAAACACCCGTACACTAGCGCACTCCTTCAATCGCTGCCCAGAGTACGTCATAAAGTAATTGAACTAAAGACAATCGAAGGAGCACTTCCAAGTGTTATCAACCCACCCAGAGGCTGTCGTTTTCATCCAAGATGTCCATTCGCTACAGAAACTTGCAAGAAAGAGATACCAGAACTAGTCAAAGTTGCCGAAGGACATTACTCCGCCTGCCTAAGGATTAGCGAGATCTATCAGTGAAAACCCATGACAGCACTTCTTCAAGTAGACCAACTCACAAAACACTATACCTTACGGAAACGGTCTCTCTTTCGATCACAAAGAAGAGTTGTGCACGCAGCCGACGATGTCACCTTTGAAATCAATGAAGGCCAAACCTTCGGCTTAGTAGGCGAGACAGGATGTGGAAAAACAACAATCGCAAAGATCGTTGCAGGATTAATTCGACCCACCTCAGGGCATATCTACTTCTCGGGCGACGACATATTTTCGTTAAACAGGGATGATTTTAGAAAGTTTCGTCCTAAAATGCAACTGATCTTTCAAGATCCCTACGCATCACTCAATCCTAGACAGACAACAGAAGACATAATCACGATGCCACTTAGAGCAAACCATCTAGTTGAGAAGAGGGATGAGAAAGACAAAGCCTCGGCTTTGCTAGAGAAGGTAGGTCTCTCGCCTGCGAGTAACTTTTTGAGAAAGTACCCACACGAGTTAAGCAGTGGACAACGCCAAAGAGTTGGAATCGCTAGAGCCTTAGCGCTTAACCCCAGATTCATAATCGCCGATGAACCGGTCTCTGCGCTAGACGCGTCAATCAAATCACAGATCCTAACGCTTTTGCAGAAACTAAAAAAAGAGTCTGGTGTAACCTATTTCGTAATCTCACACGACCTGGCAACAATCAGGTACTTGTGCACGACAGTAGCGGTAATGCACTTGGGCAAGCTCGTAGAATTATCAGATTCAGAAGACATCTTCAATTTCCCAGAACATCCCTACACTCAAGCTTTGCTCTCTGCGACCCCTGAAATCGGTGACTCCGAAACCGATCAAAAACTCCGACTTGAAGGCGAACTTCCGAGCCCTATCAACCTCCCCACGGGATGCAGATTCCACACAAGATGCCCGTTCGCACAACCAAAATGCGCCTCCGAAGAACCCCAACTCAAACAAACCCGCGTGAAACATTTTGTAGCTTGCCACTTCCCAACCTCAGAAAGAAACTGATCCTCCACCCACTGCAATTGTTCTGAACAAACACAGTTCAGCTTGTGACACGTCATAAAGTAATATAGCCACGTACCGAGGTCGTACTCCCCGGAGTTGAACCCATGACCAAACTTGAACCTCTGCCAGGTATAGGCAGATCCCATGCTGACATCTATGAACAGAAGAAGGCACTTTGGAAACGAAGAGTATCCGTCCAAGGCGTCGATTCAGAAACAGAGAAAGCCGTACTGGAGGTACTACGCAATGGACCGTGGTATACTGGTGGAGAACAAACTGAATCTCTCGAGAAGGATGTCGCTGAACATTTTCAAACGAAATACGCTTTGTCCTGCGCGACTGGAACTGCAGCCTGGCATCTCACGTTGATGGCGTATAATGTCGGTCAGGGAGACGAAGTAATTCTCCCCGCTAATGGCTTCATGAGTATCGTATGCGCAATAGCGCACGTAAATGCGAAGCCCGTGCTGGTGGATGTTGAAGACGAAACCTACAACCTTGACCTCGCTAAAGTTCAAAAGATCATCACACCCAGAACCAAAGTAATTCTTCTTGCACACATGGGGGGCCACCCAGCTGACATTGACCCATTCATGGAACTCGGCCGCCGAAAGAACATCAAGATAGTGGGAGATACGGCTCGCGCTCTTGGCTCAAAATACAAAGGGAAACCCGTATGCAGCCTACCTGACATAACCTTTGCCAGCATCGGCTCAAAATCCATAGGATCAGGCGGACTCGGCGGCATCGCGATGACGAACGACGGAGAACTTGTGGAAAAGATGAGGCTCATGAGAGGCTATGGCAAGGACTCATGGTCGGGAGGGCAGGAATACTCTTACTTTGGATTGAACTATGAAATGAGCGAGATAGGGGCAGCGATAGCAAGACATCAACTAAGAAAACTAAACGGATGGCAGGAGCTGCGGAGAAGCCACGCTAAACTCACAAACGAGATACTCGAAAGAGTTCAACACGTTCAGCTACCTGTTGAAAAACCATGGGCATATTCAGTTTATACAACCTACTTATTGAAAGCTCTCCAGAAGAGAGACGAGCTGGTTCAGTATCTCCGTAACAACGGTCAGCGAGGAGAGGGACGATTCAACGGTCCCGGTCACTACCCATTTATTCATATGCAGAAACCCGTCCAAGACAGATTCCACTACAAAGAAGGCCAATTTCCAGTCCTTGAAGATCAGGCGAAGAAGATAGTGGCGCTGGATGTAGGGCCAACAAGAACAAAAGAGGAGATAACGCAAGCGGCAGAGCTCATAAGAGACTTCTGCTCACGCTAGATCTCGTTCTCGCCTCCAGTTAGGTGAACATTAGTGATAGGTCACATGTGAGTATTTGGAAATCTGACGGCATCTATCGCGCATCTGAACGAAGCTGTTATATTCAAACGCGGCAGGCACATTTCGCTGTGATATAATCATGAAACACCGACTTTGGGATATGTCATATCGTGAAGCCGAAGAGGCCTTCAAAAAATCTGATACAGTCATCTTACCAACTGGTACGTTGCATGCACACGGCCCAAGCCCAATCAGCATAGATTCAAGCTCTCCGGAGAGACTGGCTGATGAAGTAGGCAAGAGAACTGGACTGGTCGTCCTCCCGCTGATTCCTTACGGTGAAGATGAGAAGATGAAACGTTACCCTGGCTCGATTGGCATAAGCCCAAACGTCCTAGAACAATTCTACACAGATATTTGCAAAGCTTTGCACAGGAATGGAATTCGGAAAATTCTCGTCCTAAACGGTCACGGTGGAAACCGCGAGGTCCTGATGAGAGTGGGAAGAGACATTCGTGAACTCGGCATGCTGATGGCTATCGTGGATTGGTATAACGTTGGAGCTAAAACCATGCCAGACCTATTCCCACGGCCACACTGCTTCATAGAAGAACTCGCTGTCGCCATTGCAATTGGCGGGAAGGATGTTGCAGACATTGGAAGAGGAGGGTATAAAGGAGAATGGGGATGGACAGCATTTCGCAACCTATTTGGAAATAAAATAAAACCGGTTGGATTCGATAATTTCGAGTATAAGGGAGCTCCCGTAATCATACCAATCGATGCTTGGGATCTTGATGAGGACGCGCCGCCTGATATTCGGAAGGATGAATTAGACAAACTAGAGAAGCAAGGAAACGAGATCCTGAAACGATGCACCGACTACATCGTAGACTTCGCAAAGGATTTTGTGAAGATCGACGTGGAGAAGAGCTTAGGAAAGCCAGAGAAGAAAAGTTAGTCATCTACTGCAATACCTCACCGTACCTAATCAAGAGAGGCTCACAAGCTCCTCTCTCACATCTTGCAAAACATAATTTAGAATGATTTCAGATCGGACAAAGTAGGTTAGGCTTCCGCTGAATAGGTGCTTATTAAGCCTGAGACCTAACTCTTGGTGGGTGCAAACTTGGAATTCGCTGGCAGAGATATCGTATCCATCAAAGATTTTTCGCGGGAAGAGATTGATTACATCCTCGAAATGGCTGACGTTGTAGAACCGATGGCCAAGACTAGTTCACACGAGTTAGACGGCAAGATCATGGCCACGCTCTTCTTCGAACCAAGTACAAGAACAAAACTGAGTTTCGAATCGGCCATGTACCGTTACGGAGGAAACTGCCTAGGTTTTGCAGAACCCAAAGCTGCCTCAGTTCAGAAAGGAGAGAACTTAGCCGACACCGTACGAGTTGTTGAAAGCTATGCTGACGTACTAGTTATTAGGCATCCTCTCGAGGGAGCGGCACGATTGGCGGCAGAGTTTGCTTCTGTGCCCGTCATAAATGCGGGAACAGGCGCTGAAGAACATCCAACTCAAGCAATGCTGGATCTTTATACTATGAAAAAAGAGCTCGGCAAAATCGACGGTTTGAACGTAGCCCTTGCAGGAGACTTACGATATGGGAGAACCGTGCACTCACTTGCATACGCACTATCACAATATGACATCAACCTGTATCTTGTCTCGCCGACTCTTCTCGGAATGAGGAAGGAAGTTTTGGAAGAAGTTAAGCAACGAGTGAAAGTTCAAGAATTTGAAGAACTCTCGAAAGTGCTGCCGCAAGTAGACGTAGTCTACATGACTAGAATCCAGAAGGAGAGATTCGGATCTTTAGAAGATTACGAGAAAGTCAGGGGATCGTACCAGTTGACTGCTGACGACCTCTCGCAGGCTAAGCATCAGATGATAGTAATGCATCCACTCCCTCGAGTTGACGAAATATCCTATGATGTTGACAACACACCACACGCAAAATACTTCAAGCAAGTCTGGTACGGCCTCTTGGTTCGCATGAGCTTGATCGGCCTAGTACTGGGAGCCCTAAAGTAACAGTTGTTACCTCAGGTAACGCTTATATCTTCTCTTCCTCCATTTATAGAGGAGCAGAAATGAACCTAGAAGTTCATGCTTCGTCAAAGAAACGTCGGATCCTTCCAATGCATCTACTAGATTACGAAGTTTTCAGCGAAAAATTTCGATCCGAAGAGAACGAAACTGAACTCCACGTATTAGAAAAGTTCCATGCTGCACGATATCTATCTAAGATTGCGGATGTTGATGCATACGTCGATGTCGTCCTCTACGATTCAGAAAAACATTCGCGTCGATTGACGGCCGACTTGGTGGGCGTTCAAGAAGAAAGCCTAACCGCCGTCTTTTGTGAAACAAAACCTCCTGACGAAGATCTGATCAGAGACTTGGAAGTAGTTGATGAAGCAGATAACTCGAAAGCAGTAGTCGTGTATCCATTCAAGGTTAATTCAGATTCAATCGATTCTAAATTCCATACTTCCGTAAACACTGGAAAATTTGTTATCGAACATCTAAACTGGCGCGACAAAGGATTGGAGAGAACATTCCGTGACGTGTTGGAACTAATGGATGTGCTAACCAATGAGACGCGAGTCAAGATGTTGCTTCCACTTCTAGAACAGCCACAAGGCAAGAAACATTTTAGAGAGGAAATTAACCCGAAACTGATTTACGAGAATGTTCCGCTACTTCGAACTCACAAGCTAATTGACGAGTTATCTGACGACCTATACGGCTTGACTCCAATGGGCAAGATGATTCTCTGCGAATACCTTTCCTTTGTAGAAAAAGTCCAACATCTTCTCGAGGGGGATAAGCGGTAAACCGAGTCAATTTAGGTAGCCGCACTTGCAGAAAATGGCTGAGTATCTAGACCTCTGCGAGAACTTCAGCGACGTATTCGACATCGTGAAACGTTCAACAGAGAATTCACTAAAACAAAGCAGAGCAGGCTTAATGCTTTACCTTGCGCGGTTACCTGATCATGTCACTACTTTCCACCCGTTGGGCTCCAACGGTATAGTGATGAACCGTACAGTATTAGATGCCCTAACTAGAGGCGGGCATTCACTTAGAGAAATCAACTCTTACATTTACTCGCTCCTACTGCAAGAATACTTACACGCGTTAGGATACGTTGATGAAAAGATGGTTCGGAAACTGGTCCATCGAGTTTCTCTTGAAACCTTTGGCGCAGGCCATCCTGCCACAAGAATTGCCGCGAAAAGTCCAATCGCAATCTCTGACATTCATCTGGATCTCAAGAATGTCCAGCTAAGTATGAGAGAGTTCGAAGTTGTTCCTGACCTTGAAAAGAGTGCACGTCGATACATAAGATAGCCATGGTTTTCAACTAGTTGTTAGGTAAGATGTTCTCGTCTCCACATTTCTCCTCTTGCTCTCCGGCCATAAGTTGAAAGGTATGAGGCCGTAGGAAGATCTGCCGAGATGTGTCAACTTATCTGATCCGCACTTGCTGCATCGGGGCACGATCCCGGGTTCAGTCTCGTTACAAATGTTGCATGAAGAATAGTTTCTAGTATATGTTTGGAATTTGCTTCCGGAAAAAAGTGCGTTTCGGGTAAAACTTTCTAAACTGGATGCAGGAGAGGGTGATGCAACGCACAAGACATTCAGATGGCCACCAGGCATTAGTTGTTGTAGTTGAGACTCGAGTAATATTCTGTTTTCAATAGACGTTTTGGCGGACAGTGGAATCGTTGGCATGTCTGAATAGTAAAGTGGCCCTCGATTTCCGCCGGCTATTACCACTGCCCTCCCATACTCTTCGATGTCAAGTTCTGCGAGCCTACCTGCAGCTTCGTCTCCAGGCCTTTGAGAAACTCTAATCCTCAACTCCAAAGCTTTTGAAGCAGCGTCAGCGAATTTAGATAGTTCTCTGAGTATTCTGAAACCCAATTCACTTGCTGTCTTATCTTGTTCCATATGCTTGTTCAAGTGAAACTCTACGGCCTCTGAGAGTCCAACAAATGCTAGATTGTAACACGCACTCTTATCGTAGAAATACGCCACAGAACCATTGCCCGCAAGAAGTGGAAGCAGTGGTTGTTTCAATCGTTCAGTGATGAACTTTCGCTTTTCCTTGAATCCATCGATAGCTAAATTTGTCGCTTCTCTTAGCAGCATGAATAGTTTGTCGTCGTTATTCTTTGCTTCATATGCAATTCGTGGCAAGTTAAGAAAAATCGAATCCATACTTCCTGTCCTAACGCAATCAGCTTCCCACTGTCCAGTCCAATCGTCCGTCAGTCTCAATCCTGTGGCAGAATAGGTCGAC
>CAYWMG010000388.1:0-5385 GCA_964459245.1 uncultured Candidatus Bathyarchaeia archaeon | reverse complement strand
CTATTCCCCTCATGATACATTCTGCTTGACCCTAATGCTCATAAGCCTACAAACTCTTAAGACAATCTCGTTGAGGCTTCCCCACCTGGTTTTTCGTGTAGCTCAAATTTGAACCATCGTCATAATTTGTGTGTGTGCACCACCCGACCCTCACATACTTTCAAACGTGCTCGCTTCGCTCGCAGATACCGTAACAAGAATAACCCGTAAAAGCTATGGTATTTGGGTTAGATTGTGACTCCAAGTGCGACCTCGAGTTTTCTGTAATACCTCTCAAGCTCACCATACTTCGACCGAAAACGACTAATCACATCCGCCAGCTTCTGAGCATCCAACACTGGTCTAGCTTCACCGCGCGCTTTCTTTCCCCTTACGGATAACTCGATTTCTGGATTGGCGATAGCGTACTTGTACCATTTCGTGTCGGAACCATACATTGGTAACAAGTAGATCGTGGCACCGTCTATGACAAACCATACCAGTCTCGTTGTCAATTTCTCTGATCTCTTGACGGTTAACTCAACCTCACTCGCCGATTTCAGCGTCTCAAGAAACTCCATAGCCGTCACATTGAGCCACCATGCTGAAGCCCTTCCTCGAATTGACTCTTGCTTGCCATGATGATCACTTAGAGACCAGTCCTCTTCTCCAGCTCTTCGGGGTACCTCGCCCCTTGAATTGTAATCATTGAGGTGGTGCTATCGATCTCACGCAAATCCTCTGGGGTGAGTTCGACTGAAACTGCTCCTATGTTCTCTTCCAGGCGTTCCAGCTTTCGAGTGCCCGGGATTGGAACGATCCATGGTTTCTGGGCAAGCAGCCAGGCAAGTGCTATCTGGGCTGGTGTCGCTTTTTTCTGTCCCGCGATCTTGCGAAGCAGATCAACGATGGCCAGATTCGCCTTCCGAGCTTCTGGCGTAAAGCGAGGAACGATTTTGCGGAAGTCTGAACCGTCGAATGTAGTCTTCTCGTCAATCTTTCCCGTGAGAAAGCCCTTACCAAGAGGACTAAATGGAACAAACCCGATTCCGAGTTCCTCGAGTGTCGGAAGCACTTCTTCTTCAGGGCGTCTCCACCACAATGAGTATTCGCTTTGAACTGCAGTGACAGGCTGGACTGCATGCGCGCGACGGATTGTTTGCACTCCTGCCTCAGAAAGGCCGAAATGCTTGACCTTACCCTCCCGAATCAAGTCCTTCACCGCCCTCGCCACATCTTCGATCGGCACCTTCGGATCAACGCGGTGTTGGTAGAATAGATCGATTGTATCGACCTTGAGTCGCTTGAGTGAGGCCTCGACGCTCTGCTTGATATACTCGGGCCGACTATCCACAACCTGCTGCCCGTTGGAATCGATCTTAATCCCGAACTTGGTGGCGATTACAACTTGCCCACGCAAGGGAGCGAGAGCTTCTCCCACGAGCTCCTCGTTCGTGAACGGACCATAGACTTGAGCCGTATCGAAAAATGTGACACCCCGCTCGACGGCTTTACGTATTAAAGCAATCATCTCCTTCTTGTCTGCAGCCGGGCCGTAGCCATAGCTCATTCCCATGCAGCCAAGCCCAACAGCTGAGACTTCCAGATTGCTTCTTCCAAGTTTGCGTTTCTGCATTCTTTCTCCACCTCTTATTTCGCTTCATACAGCTTTGTATTGTTCGTCGCTGACCTTTTCCATCCACTGGACGGCCTTAGCTGACTGTGCAGCGTAACTAACTACTTTCATGGTCATTGTCTATCTCTCCATAGTTATTGATTCATGCTGTTTCTGCTATTTACACAGAAAGTATTTTTTGCAACGAAATGCAACTATGAAAATTCCTTGCATGGTGACGTTCGAGCGTCTTACCCATGTTATGTGTGTAACTACAGGAAATTGCAAAAAATACATCCAGCTCATATAATATCCGAGGCATAGTCAGCGTATGAAAACAATGGGAAGGTTAACTATTCATGTTGCACAACTCGAAGGTCGTCCATGTAGATTAGAGAGTCTAAAGGAACAAGTATCCAAAATCGCGGGCGTTTCTGGCGTTGAGGCTGACCACATTATCGACATGCTTTCTATCGAGTATGATCCGAAAAAGGTCACGATAGATGAAATTCGAAAAAGCGTAGATGCATTTTGCATCTAAACGCAAGCGATAACAAATTTTCTTTGCAATAGGGCAACTGGGTTATTGCCGATCATGCTAGGTGGCATGTCTCTGAACCTTGATGGTGATAGAATCCTCAGTTGACGACAATTGTGGATCCATGGAAATTTGTTCAAAGAGTGATTTTACGTAAGCTATGAGGAAGGTCGAGAACTTTGGTCCTAAGCTGTGGGTTAAGGTGATGACTCGTCTTCCTTCAGATGAGAGAACTTCGTTATATTCGAAGAAATAGGCGTACTCTGCAAGACTCATGAGATATTCCAGAACGCCGGAGAGCGATAATGCCCCGTATCTTGCGAGGATAACCACCCTCCCGCTGTTTTGAGCTACCTCCTTCGCCGCTTCGATAATCTCCTTCTCTGGGAGCGCATTCAAGGTCTTCCTGTAAGCCACTTTGGAGATTTTCAGCATGCCGAATTTTTGGAAGTGTCGATCGAAGTTTGCGTAAGACAGGAAAAGTTGGTTCACAAGAGTGTTGACGCTTATGTTATGTTTCTTAGCCTCTTCCTCAAGAGCTAAGAAAGCAGTTTCGTTGATCCTGAAGGATCGAGTAACCGTCCTTTCGGGCACTTTTCCCCATCCGCCCTTCTGTAAAATATGTTGATGGGACGTTATTGACACCTTCGGAAAAAGTGGAGCGGCACCTTCAAGGCTGAATAATTTCCAGCAGGATTTGCAAAAGTTAATCCATAGGGATCAGCTACAATTTTACGTCCTGTGTTATCCTAAGGATAACCACACTGAACATGATGTTTCTATGAAGATGCCGAACGTGTCTCGCAATCTGTTTCAAAAAAGATCTACCTTTGAATTTGATGGCGAGAAGTATAGGACTGCTTCCAAGCATCAGAAGGAATGGGGTTCTAGGATCATTTCAGAATTGAAACTGAATGGCCATGAACATGTTCTGGATTTGGGATGTGGAGACGGCGTATTGACCGCGCAGTTAGCTGAATTGGTTCCATATGGTTGTGTCTTGGGTATTGATGCTTCTCAGAGTATGATTGATGCTGCAATAAAACTGAAGAGCCCTAACCTAATGTTCAGACTCATGGACATTATGGGCATTGATTTCGCGAACGAGTTTGACTTGGTATTTTCCAACGCTACGTTGCATTGGGTGAAGGATCATAGAGGACTGCTGAAGAGTTGTTACTCTGCACTTAAACCAAAGGGAACGATCAGGTTCAACTTCGCAGGAGACGGCAACTGCTCATACCTGTTCAAAGTTGTCAAGGAAGTTATGCGAAGCGAAAGATATGACAAATATTTTCACAATTTCGATTGGCCATGGTTCATGCCAACAATAGACGAGTACCGGAACCTTCTGAAAGAAACAGAATTCATAGGCATGCGCGTCTGGGAAGAGAACGCCGACCGATACTTTGCCAACGAAGGAGAAATAGTAAAGTGGATCGATCAGCCTAGCATAGTTCCCTTCCTGAGAAGCATAACGGATGAGAAAGACAAGAGGGAATTCAGAGACATAATCGTTGCCAGAATGCTGCAAGAAACTCGCAGACATAATGGTACCTTTTTCGAAACATTCAGACGCATAAATGTCATTGCGAACAAAGATTAGCTGTTTCTCAGACCTGCGGTGGTGGCGAGACGAAGTAAGGTCGGAAACATGGTCATTGATGTGACACGGCTTCAACTGGCCTCGAAGATCAATTCGAGCATAGTCCGGTCATGAACAGTCTCATCGTTGTATCGTTCGTCTCAGTGGATGTGAATCTAATGGCGCGCGCCTCTTCAGCAAAATCCAACTATGAAAGAAAACTAATTACCGATAGTCATAGTTGAATCGTCATCGACGACTAGATTACAATTAGTTTTTACGCGCCTAAATTTTTCATGTTTTCGTGATGGGTTTTCCTGAAAAAACACTTTATAGTGAGACGAGTGTTGCCTGTGTGCGTGAGGGTTCCTGCGTGTTCTCCTATAAAGCCGTACTTTTTGCTTTCATATTTGTAATCCTAGCATTTTCCTCATTGAGTTTTCCGAGGGTTAAGGCGATTCCCGAGTCGAATATGCTTGATGTTCCGTATCATTCACAATTCGAAAGCGGAGATAAGAATCAGAATGACTTCTGTGCAGTGGCTAGTGTGCAGATGGTGCTGCAATACATATCCGGTCAAGTAATTCCGCAACCAACTCTTGCAGCCGAGTTACAGACGGATCAAAATTATAATGGCACCCTTCCTGATAACGTCCATATACCATTCGATAACCGCAATTATACAGTGAACGCTGCATACCACTCGACGCTTGATGATTTGAAGTCGATGAACTCGATGGGTTACGTTTCGATAATAAATATCTGGTATGATAATGATCACAAGGACGGCCACTACGTTGTGGTTACTGGATACAATACGACAGGCATCTTCGTTAACGACCCTGCTTGGGGAGGGCAGCCTCGGAGCAGACCAGTATCCGGTGAGAATGCCTTCATCTCCAACACAGTACTCAACGATCTGTGGACACACCATAAGCAATTGATGTTCGAGCTTCAGTACCCAAAGGCTAGCAACACCGTGACAGATACGTCAAGTTTTCCGGTTTATAATCGGACAATCTCTATCCAATCGGTGGCCGGCACAGCTTATGCTTGTTACATCTACCGGATTCAAGGGTCCTTTTTGGCTGGTCACGGGATCGGTGTAGTAATGACTGCAACTGCTCCTCTCGACCTTTACCTTTTGAAGGATCCGGACTATCGCAATTGGTGGGGATGGGGGAAGGGGGGAGGAAGCTGTAAGGTGTCGCCTCTAGGTGCACTAATTTTTCAGAAGGGTATACAATCGTACACGTCCATAGCAGCCACAGGCAGTATACCTAGCATAAGTCAAGATCAAACCTTGCATTTCATTCTCATCAATAACGGCCCGACCGCTGCAAACGTTGCCTTCACCGTCTACAATTAGAGCCTTGGCTTTCGAGAGATCCGGTGTGTGCACCATTAGACCACACACACGACTAAAGTCTCCGCTTTCTTGAAACATCTGAAGGCTTTTTTCTAATTTTGGTGACGCACCATCTATGTTTGGGCTTTGGGGCGGCTCACTTTCGTTTGGTAATCATCTCGATGTCCGCCGCGCATAGTTTGGAAATCCCAGACCCAAAATCGCTGATTGTCCGTTCTTCGCAGGTATCTCCACCAGAACTCCAAATTCACTGTGAGAACAAAAAGAGTGAGGACAGTTATCAAAGCGACCGTTTCAAA
>CAYWMG010000387.1:0-2230 GCA_964459245.1 uncultured Candidatus Bathyarchaeia archaeon | reverse complement strand
GACTGAAGTGTTCAAGGCAGCTCATGCATTGACTAATGAACCCAATCCGCCAGAAGGCTAAATTTCACGGGTAAATCAGGGTCCTTCTGAGGTGGGTGGCGGCTTGACTGGCGAGATGGTTGGCGGGATGGGTGGCGAGGTAACTGGCGGTCGTGTGGGCGCCATACCGGGCGCCGTAGGGGACAACGTAACTTGCGTGCTGGGCAATGGATAAGCTGCGATCTTGTTCGAGTATGTCAATCCCAGCCTCTAGTAAGCCTACGGAAAGCGAGTAGGAGAAACGTTTTGATCTGTCAGGTTCTTGGTTAATGGCAGTCTCTAGGTGGTTAGCTGGGTGCATGTTTCATTACCTTACGGGCGCTCTTCCCTTGCGGTGGAAGTCCCAGATTCGGTAGGGGTTGAATTTGCTGATCCTCGGGAATGGTTGGAGGAGCATTCTGGAAGAGAGTTAGTGACTGCTGCCATGTTACGCCCTGTCGGGCAGCGAAGGTTAAGAGATCTAGCCAGGGGTGCTCGTTCTGCTGTAATAGTTACGTGTGATAAGACCAGGGGAGTCCCGAGTCAGATTACCATACCATTAATTCTTGATGAGCTCAAGTCTGCAGGCCTATCTCCTAAATGGGTCAGTATTTTGGTGGCTACTGGGCTTCACAAAGGTGAGACTGAGGCGGATGTTAGGGAGAGAATAGGCAGCGAGGTCCATGGTATCGAGGTAAGTGTTCACGATGGCGATGAAGATGACCAGCTGAGTTTCTTGGGTAATCTATCTTCTGGGACGCCTCTGTATCTAAATAGAGCCGTTCTGGAAGCAGACCTTGTTATCCTCGAGAGTACTGTTGAGCCCCACTTCTTCGCTGGTTTCACTGGCGGGAGCAAAATGATCTTACCCGGAGTAGCGGGGTCAGAGACAATCATTCAGAATCATTCTTGGCGGAATATTGATGATTCTAGATCTAGATACGGAGTCGCGGATAACCCAATCAGGCGTGACTCGAATGAAGCACTTGGATTTCTCAAGAAAACGTTTGCGCTTAATCTTGTTCTAGGATACGATAAGAGAATCGTCTTCGCCAGTTCAGGTGATCCGATACTTTCGTTCAATAAAGCGGTAGAGGAGGTGTCCGCTCATTCGGAAATAAAGATAAGTCATCAACCAAACCTGGTGATCACTACGAACGGCGGTTTTCCACTCGACAGGAACGTCTACCAATGTGTAAAGGGCATCTCGGTTCCAGAAGATGTCCTTAGACAAGATTCTAGAATAATCATGGTTGGAGAGTGTATTGACGGAACTGCTCATGGCGAATTCCGATCTCTCCTATGTAACGGGACTCCTGACGAAGTGTACTCAAAACTAGAGGGATCATGGCCTCCAGTTCGTGATCAATGGCAGGTGCAAGTGCTCTGCCGGATCCTCCGTCGGAACCCAGTCTGGTTTGTTACGCGAAACGAACTGAAATCAGATATTGAGTCAATGCACATGCATTATGCTTCGACCGTTGAGGAGGCCCTCAACTCAGCTCGATTGGCGGCAGGTGAAAGAGTATTAGTTGTAACCCAAGGGCCGTCAACAATCTTACACAGAGTATGAGTCTTCAGCTTAGAGGCCATCGTGACCCTGCTGATTCGTCAGCCGTTTTGTTAAAATTGGAGATTCTGCGGAGGCTTAAAATTCTATGAATGGGAGCCAAATCAGGCCGGTTGAGTCTTTTGCATAAAGAACTGGATGGCAAGGTAGCGATTATTACCGGAGCGAGTAGTGGAATAGGCAAGGCCACTGCAAAGGCCTTCGCGAATCAGGGCGCGAAACTAGCATTAGTTGGTCGAAAACAGGCTGCCCTTGATGAAGTCCTCAAATCGGCGACTGCACAAGGCGATGAAGGTATCGCTATTGCAGCGGACGTGACAGTTGAGAAGGACTGCGAGAGGATAGTTCATGACTCGATTGCTAAGTTTGGCAAATTGGACATACTTGTCAACGCTGCGGGAATCATTGCTAACGGCACAATCGAGAATACGACTCTTCAACAATGGGATGACATGTTCAAAATTAATGTTCGATCAGTCTTCTACCTGATGCATCGAGGAGTACCTCACCTCATCAAGACAAAGGGCAATGTTGTGAATGTCTCGAGCGTCAACGGTCAGCGATCATTTCCTAACGTGCTCGCGTACTGCTCCAGCAAAGCTGCGTTGGACCATATGACGCGATGTGCCGCTCTTGAACTAG
>CAYWMG010000386.1:0-4117 GCA_964459245.1 uncultured Candidatus Bathyarchaeia archaeon | reverse complement strand
CCTTCACGGGAAAGTTCTGTTTATTTTGATCGTTACCAAGAATTGATTCCTGTCGAATTAAGCATCGTACTTTATCTCCTACCGCGTATGTCGAGCTGTCATTTGGGAGCCGCCCTTCAAGAGCAACGTTGTTGCCTATTCTGACGTGGATCACTCCGTCTTCTCTGTTAATGGTATCAATGCGCCCGTCAAGCACGTTAGGTTCTCCCACGAAGCTTGCAACAAACGCGTTCGCAGGGGACTCGTATATCTCTCTAGGCGTACCAATTTGTGAAATAGTGCCAACATTCATAACAGCAATCCTATCAGCAATTGCCAATGCCTCGCTTTGATCGTGCGTGACGTAGACGGTTGTGATGCCTGACTCTTTCTGGATTCTTCGAATCTCAGAACGCATCTCAATTCTAAGTTTCGCATCTAGATTACTCAACGGCTCGTCAAGCAATAGAACGCTGGGTTCTATAACCAAAGCTCTTGCGAGAGCGATTCGCTGTTGTTGCCCTCCGGAGAGTTGGTTTGGAAATCTCTCCGCATATTCTCTCATCCTCACAAGGTCAAGCATTCGTTTGACGCGTTCAACGCGATTGCTGCCGCTGACTTTACGCATCTTAAGTCCGAAGGCCACATTATCGTAAATGTTCATATGTGGCCAGAGTGCGTAATTCTGGAAAACCATCCCCGTATTTCGTTTGTATGGCGGAAGTCTGCTAACCTCAGCCTCGTCAAACTTTAATGTTCCAGCATCTGGGCGGTAGAAACCCGCGATAATTCGTAATGCGGTAGTTTTCCCACAACCCGATGGGCCAAGCATGAAGAAAAGTTCCCCGTCGTTAACGTGGAAGGTTACATCTTGAAGCGCCTTGACCGGTACGAAGCTCTTGGAAACGTGGTCAAGGCTGACTCTTACCAATCTTTACCAGAATTGGAAGGAATGAATTCGCATATAACGATAACCAAAATAACTTGAATTGACACCATATGCACGTTGACTGCTACTAATCTCGGCCCAATTATGGTTTAGGACCCTCGCGTTGTACTAGTAGAAGCTAATACGGGCGAACGAATCATCACTAACTAGAACGTTGAATTAGGTATCCTGATGGTGTTCTCCAGCTGAAGAACTCTAACCCCAAACGATCTGACCTGTCGAAGGAAACGTGGCAGAAGGTCATTCGAGCAATCGAGGAGTCTATCCCGTTATATGACCAAGTGAACGATAAAATCTCATTCGGCAAAGCACAGATAGCAAGAAACTACGCTATAGAGAAATTGGAAATAAACGAGAACTCGATCGTTCTTGACAGCGGAATCGGTCCAGGATCCACGTCGAGATTGATTCTTTCGACAATAAAGCCGGGTATGTTGGTGGGATTGGATGGATCGGTTCGGCAACTGAAGGCTGCGAAGACTAGCCTAGCCCCTTTCGATTCTGGTTTGAGCCTAGTGAGAGGATCATTCGAGTACTTACCCTTCAAGGATGGGACCTTCGATAAGGTAATTACCTGTTATGCTCTGAGGGACAGTTTGAACTTATCACAGTCACTGGCCGAATACTCTAGAGTCTGCAACTCCCGTGGCGCGTTTGCAGACGTGGATATTGGGAAGCCTGACAATGTGGTCAAGTGTTGGGGGAGCATTCTCTACATCAGGTACTTGATGCCAGTTCTGGCAAAAGCAGTGATCTGGACAAAGATGAAAGGAAACCCATGGAGAATGATAGGGCCAACTTACGTTTCACTTCCGAGAACGAGTACGATGTTGAGATTAGTGAAGCAACATTTCGTCACCGCAGAATTGAAGGAGTTCCTCATGGGCGGAGTTATTGTTATAATCGGACGGAAATCTTGATGATGACTCGTGATCGTTTAATCGCGAGAAAACCTGCAGCCAGTAATACTACTTGGAGACTCCCCTGATGGAGTTTAAGCGTCTTGGGAAGAGCGCAGTCAAGATTCCAGTCTTAGGCTTGGGTACTTGGGGAATGGGAGGCTTAAGCTCGAGAAGCTTCACGAATGACCACGAAGCTATCACCGCTTTAAGGCTTGGATTGAAGCTGGAGATGAGTTTCGTTGATACCGCTGAAATGTATGGGGGCGGTCACACGGAGGAGGTCGTGGCGCAGGCTTTGGAGGGACACCATGATTCAGTCTTCCTGGCCACCAAAGTGTCTGGAGAACACTTGTCCTATGATGGGGTTTTGAAATCGTGCGATATGAGCCTGAAGAGGCTTGAGGCTAAATGTGTAGATCTTTACCAAGTGCACTGGCCAAACTCGCGAATACCCATCTCTGAGACCATGAGGGCGATGGAGCGGCTCGTCAAAGATGGTAAAATTCGACATGTGGGCGTCAGCAATTTTTCAGTGAAACAAACTCGTGAAGCACAAGAGGCGCTCTCAACTGTAGAACTTGTATCTAACCAAGTCGAGTACAGTTTGATGCAGAGGTCAATTGAAGAAGATCTGCTTCCGTTCGCCGAACGGGAGAGAATTATCATAATTGCGTATAGCCCATTGGCTCGCGGCTTGATCCCTGGCAATTCGAATCATGAACAGCGGATGCGATTGATCGATCAGATTGCCTCGAAGTATGGAAAGACCAGAGTTCAAGTTGCCCTCAATTGGCTCATAGCCAAAGAATCAGTTGTGGCGATACCGAAGGCAGCAAACCTTCGGCACGTTAGGGAAAACGCGGGAGCTCAAGGTTGGAAAATGCTTCAGCAAGACATAGATGCTTTGAATAATGGTTTCAAGGACTGAGAAGATGTGGGCTAATTGAATGCGGCATCGCCACGCGTTTCCAGAACGGCCCGACGGATAATTCTCATGTTCCAGTTATACCATGAAAATATTGATCCAGAGAATGCTGCCTTTCTAGAATTTGTGACCGAATATCTCAAGAAAAATAGTCTGTCTGATCCAGATTCAATGCCCTATCTCGAACTATATGCCCACCTACGGAGTGCAATACGCCAGTATCTTAAATCGCCTAAAACCGGGTGATGCTCGTCGAAGGCAAAAGTAATCATAGTGACCGGAACTCCAGGAACAGGAAAAACCCTCTTCTCACGAATGTTAGCGAAACAATTGCAAGCGCACTATTTCTCTTTGGGTTTTCATCTCCTTCAGCACGGGATGTACGTAGGTGTTGATCGAAGACGAAAATCGAAGATAGTTGATGTATTAAGAGCCCGGAGGATGATGCGGGCGCTCATCTCTAAAAAACCATTCTTAATTGTGGACACGCATATTCCTGAGGGAATTGTTCCGAAGGATGCAACACGAATGGTTTTTGTCCTCAGATGCAACCCTCAACTTCTTGAACGTCGACTGAGACGGCGAAAATGGGATGCGGAGAAGGTTAAAGAAAATGTCATGGCCGAAATTTTGGACTCCTGCTTAATTGCCGCTCAGAAATATTATGGCAAAAAGAAGGTGACGCAACTGGACACGTCTTACGCAAGCGTAAAGAGTTCGGTTCTGTTGGCAAAAAAGATGTTGTCACGGTCAAGACTTTCAAGACCGTCGGTAGACTGGTTGGGGAAACTGGAGATAGACGAGTCCTTCGAAAAGTATCTCAGGTGGTAGGCTATGCAAGCGCGACAAGAGAAGAAACATTACCTTGTGCTCACGTGCTCCGCATGTAACCGGTATCTCCTAGCCATATCTAGGAATCGAACAAGATCATGTCCCTACTGTGGGAAGCGAATTCATCTTGAAAAAGCGAAGGTTTACTCGCGTTCAGAGAGTGCTGAGGAAGCACGTCTCGTTCTACAGAAGCTAAAGTTGTATGAAGAGGGTAGCGACCCCTAGAATAATGTGCTCCGATAACGTTACTAACCACTCACACTATCTCTGAGGTGAAATCTAATGTCATCACTACCAGACCGTAGATTCATGGAGGAGATCACCAACCTTCTTCACAAACAGATTACAATTGTTACCGCTGACGCAAAGAATTACAACGGAATCCTCTCAGGTGTAGACTCTCACACCCTTAACGTTTGTTTAACAGAGGCCAAAGACGAGACCGGAAAGCTATTCCGTAAACTCTTCCTGAGCGGAAGCATCGTGACACAAATTTACAGCTCCGAAAAACCATTCAACCTTCAGGCACTC
>CAYWMG010000385.1:0-1652 GCA_964459245.1 uncultured Candidatus Bathyarchaeia archaeon | reverse complement strand
TAGCCTTGTCTCTTCATCCATAGTCTTTAGGTGACGATTTGGCTATGGTGGACGGGGGTTTGTGTTGGCGGACGGGGAGGGATTCGAACCCCCGACCTCAGGCTCCGGAGGCCTGTGCCCTATCCTCACTAGACCGTGGGGAGGTTAATGCTCCCTTGACAGTTGGCTAGGCTACCCGTCCGAACTTTAACATAATTCAACCATCTATAAGCGTGATCGGTTAAGGTTTGATCTCCTGAAAATTGCGTGACGCTGAACAGTAGGTTTCATAGCCATGAATAGAGTCACAGCAAGAGGACGATAGTATCAGCAATTGATGCGAATTGACAAGCATACTGAGACGTTTCTATGACGAATGTAGCAGTGCACTCAAACTTGCTTTAGAAAAGACATTCCCAGAATGGGCTGAAAAAGTTCCTAACCTCTCGACACCGCCCAATTTGGACTTTGGGCAATTGTCATCCTCAATTGCCCATGAGATCGCAAGGACGAAGAAGAGAACGCCGAGTGAAGTGGCAAAGCAAATTTGTGATGCAATGCAGATCGGTGGGGACACGTTGATAACCCGTGTTAGAGAATCCGCAGGTTACGTGAATTTCGACCTAAACTATGAGAAGGCAACGCCGTTACTCTTTCAATCGATTCTTGCGGATGGAGAGCACTACGGCATGGACGCTGCCAGCGAACGCGTCTCAATCGCAGTGGAACATACTAGCGCCAACCCGAGTGGCCCTCTTACCATGGGACATGCTCGAAACTCTATTCTGGGTGATGCCCTAGCTAGACTGCTCGCGGCTAGAGGCCATGACGTGAAGACTCGATTTTACGTAGATGATGTCGGAAGGCAAGTGTCCATACTCGCATACGGTTTCAGACTCTTGAACTCGCCTCAACCTCAAGAGAAAACTGATGTGTGGTTAGGTCGATTGTACGCTTGTACTAACTGCGCAGTACAGCTAGAGTCAATTAAGAAAAAGATGAGTCTTACCTCTACCGATGACATTAGCAAACTCCAGCAAGAGTTGGATGAATGGGTTGGAATAGCTGCTGAACTAGAGGAATCAAATAAGGATCTATTCCCTAAAGTATTGGAAGTTGTTCGCAAATGTGACGATCCTGAAGCGGACATTCAAGCGTTAGGACGAGATTATGAACGACGCGAAGAATCTGTATCAAAAACCGTTCGCGAAGTTTCGCAATTAGCTCTCGACGGAATACGTTCTACCCTGGCTGAAATGGATATCTCGTTTGATTTCTGGGACTGGGAGAGTCAGCTGATATGGGATGGAAAAGTTAAGAGCGTCATCGATAACGTGCGAAAACTGCCATTCGCAAAGACAGAAAAATTATCGCTTAGCCTAGACGTGAACGCAATTGTGGAACAATACTCCTTGAGAGGAAAGTATCATCTAGCTCCAAATTACGAAGTGCCACCGTTGACTTTAATCAGAAGCGATGGTTCCACACTCTACCCTACGAGAGACATAGCATATACCCTCTTCAAATTCATGGATTCTGATAGAGTGATCAACGTCATTGCTTCAGAACAGTCCCTTCCACAACTGCAAATAAGCTTGGCCTTATACGCAATGGGTGAAAGGGACATCTCAGAAAGGCTAATTCACTACGCGTATGGGCTGGTTGAACTTCCA
>CAYWMG010000384.1:0-3944 GCA_964459245.1 uncultured Candidatus Bathyarchaeia archaeon | reverse complement strand
TCTTCGAAGTTGACTTGAACGGACTAGTCTCAGGCAACGCCCTAGCCTTTACTTGGAGTAATGAGTTCAGGCCATTAAGCTGGGGCACTCTAACAGTCACAGGCGCAGGACTTCCGAGTACAGGACTAAAGTTCTACACGTATGATGGCATCTATCAAGCCTACGTACCCTCAACCGGAGGAGCAGCAGGCAGCGTCACCTACGCCTTCAGCCTAAATGCACCTGGCTACGCGCCACAAACTTGGAAGGGAGCAGTCTCTTCAGGCATGTCTGGTACAGGCAACAACCTATACTTGGAGCAGACGAATATCCCAGTACCAGAATTCCGCAGCATAACCATTATAGTCTTCAGCGCGTTTGCAACATCACTCTACCTACTGCGAAGAGGCCGTAAGCCGACAGGATAGTGTTATAATAGTTTGAAAATGCCTGAGCTCATACGATCTGAGGTTGTGTATCTGGAAGGAATGTACCGCCTCAATGAATCACATGACACAACCTCCGTATCGGCACTAGCTAAGCTATTTGGCGTGAAGCTTCCAACAGCGATCGAGGTTCTAGACAAGCTTGAAGAGAAAGGCCTTGTAATTCGAAAACCTTGGAAGGCCCCTCAGTTAAGCAAACGTGGCAACTATGTTGCTGAACGCCTGATACATCAGCATAGGATCGTGGAACTCTATTTCAACACAACCCTGGGTCTCAATTCTGCCATGTCTTGCAGCGAAGCGTCGAAAGTAGCGCACCTATTTGAAACGAGTGTGATACGGAAGATGTGTAAATCCCTCCACCGTCCTAAACAGTGCATGCACGGATACTTAATCCGACACACCGACGATTAGTTCGCGATTCTTCTAAGAACATTCGCAACATTGAATTTTAGTTAAACAATCATCTTCCATCAAAGCCTTAACATAAGCAATAGCTAATAACAATAGTAGAGTAATTATTAATTGAGTTATTCGCAATGACAATAGTTAGCCTATCCTTGCCCGAGCAGATGGTGAAAGAGATGGATCAGATCCAAAAATCTCAAGGTTTCACAGGAAGATCAGAGCTTGTCCGTGCGGCATTACGGCTCATGCTAGAAGACTCGAAAGAAAAAGATTCCCTCGTTGGTCATGTGAATGCAGTCGTAACCGTAACTCACAGGCAGGACCATGAAGAACCGATAACTCGACTAAAGCATGAATTTGAAGACATTGTAAAAACCCATCTTCATAGTAAGACCACTCAAGGAAACTGTGTAGAATTATTTCTGTTGGAGGGAGAAGGTAAGAAGGTGGCGTCGATGACTAAAGCTTTCCAAAAAGAAGATGATTTGAAGAGCGTTAAGATGATGATACTATAACCCCTAGGCTAATAGGAAGGGAGAAGAAAATTATCTCTTCCTCAAAGTGACCCATGTAGAAATAATCAGTAAAATCGCGAGTATTGCCAAGTACGTCTCATATGGCTGCGTTGTATAGGAGCAGACAAATATTTCATAGCTCCCAAGATAGCAGATTTTGTCATAGAATAAACTGCTCCTGATGAATGCTCGACTCGAATGGTTGTATATCTCTAGAGTTCTGGCAATTAAGACGACTAGGAATAGAATGGCTAATCCGCCAGTAATGTACGCCCCCACTCGTTTTCTATTCGTCACTTCTAACCGCTCCCTGAATCTTACAAGGTAACCTAAATTATATCTGCAATCCTATGACTTGGAATATTATGTCACGTCTTCTGCTCCCGACACTTTTGATTCTTGTTGCCGTTGTAAGTCTTGGCGTGACAGCTTTTGCCCCACTTCCGGAGTACACAAGCACAACTCGTCTCACCTCAATTATTGCAACTGCAATTAACCCTGAGATTCTGTTGGACTATACGATCTCAACTGTTGGTTGCTCTGGTACCGTTTGTTCTCAACTTGTCTCGCCTTACACGTATACAGAAACTTTGAGTGTTCGAGTAACTCACACAATAGCGCTCTCTTCAATTAGAACAAATTACATTATATATGCAACCAGAGGACTCGGCGAGATTGCCATCATCCTCTTTCTATTCATCTTTCTGAGTGGTGTCGGATTGCTTGCAAGAGAACGGTTTGCTCGGCCTGATACCTTACTGAAGCAGGGTTTAATTGTTGAATACTCCAGCTTGGCATGGACGATTGTTGAAGCTATTGGAGCTATTGTTGCTGGAATATTATCCGGGAGTTTGGCGCTTCTAGCATTTAGCGCGGATAGCATAATAGAGCTAGTTTCTTCATCCATTGTTGTAGTATATATCAGAGGAGAGAAAAAGGCAAAGGCAAGCAAGGACAAAAATAAGGTGATTGAACAAGTCACTGCAGTCTTACTCGTTTCGTTGATTCCAATAATAGGATTAGGCACCTTTTACGCATATCTTACTCGCCTCGAACCAGAGTCGTCGTTTCTTGGCATTCTGATTGCGGTGGGTGCTGTGGTAATAATGCCAGTTGTGTGGTTTGAGAAGCGTCGAATAGGTAAGTGGTCTAATTGTTTGCCATTGACAGTAGATGCTACAGAATCGGCTACTTGTTTCTTGATGTCCATTGTTCTGTTGATGAGCCTTGTGGTCAATTTCTTGTGGAAACTCTGGTGGGTTGACTACCTAGCAACTCTGCTAATTGTATTCCTCCTCGCGAAAGAGACGATGTGGATATGGCGTCATTACGACTGAATAGCAGTATGTTCTATTTGACTCAGTGAACCTTCATCCGAGAATAGCTTCATCAGATCTCCAATTTTCATCTATGGATGGGCTTATGCTTCGCCAAATCTGTACCGCAACGATTGCAATGAGTCCAGTCTCCTTTTACATGTTCGCCACAATTACCACAGCGCAAACTCAACTTTTTCGTTGATCTAAGTTTGTTTGACGTGTTCCTTCGCTTTCGAACAAGAGTAACTGCGCCAGAGACTCCGGCAGCGAATATTGAGAGAATAAGTAGAGGACTATAATCAATAGAAAAATTAGCATTGAAAGTCTTAGGTGAGTTCATAGTAATATCAACCATCTTCAGTGATGAGTTGATATCTCCGGTCCATCCCACGAAATTGTACTTAAACCCGAAAAGATCAAGCGGCCAATTCATTGGAACGGAATCTAACGTTTGCAATCTGACACTAGAACCTGCATCGTGCCACTCTGAGTATGATGAAACAAGTGAATTTACTCGGAGCAGATACTGCATCCTGTAGGTTCCCATGAGTTTCATGTCGCCGTTAAACACAATGCTTCTCTGTGATTGCTTACTGCCATCATTCCAACCATTAAAGGCCAATCTTGTCAAATTCTGAAACTCCACAACCGGGGGAACGGAGAGAACATAGGTATTTCCCTCAAACAAGGTCATCTTAGCGTCACCACTTGATGACGTCTTCACTGTTAGATTGTCAATAGAGACTGGCACATTAGATGTTCCAAGCTCAACAGCAAAGTTTGCGGTCTTCCCAATCCTAACGCTGACCTGTCTTAATCCGGGGCCATTGAGTGAGTTATTGAAAAATCTCCAAACGCCCTCTTCAAAGTAGTAAGCATAAGCAGTGAGCTTAATTGATCCTAGTACTGAAGGTGAGGTCAGGTTAATGTTCCAAATCTTGTCGCCTCCCCACGGGGCTGACGGCGAAGACGGTCCTGCCCACCAAATGGTCACTGTCTCACTTTGCCAGAGTGGGTTGTTAGCATTATCTCCGTAGATCGCTGCGCGAAACGTATCGTTCTCGGGTCGCCCATGAACTCCATACTCCACATCGAGTTTGACTGAAAAGACGCTGTTTGGAGCAACTTCCCTGGGTGCTTCGAAACTACGCACTCGGAGTATTCCAAGGTTAGGTTCATCGGCTGAAACAACGATTGTGTTAAGAGAAAACATTATGACAATGACGAGGAAACAAATTTTCCTTTGAACTAATGACAATAGGTAAAGTCACCATAGG
>CAYWMG010000383.1:0-2166 GCA_964459245.1 uncultured Candidatus Bathyarchaeia archaeon | reverse complement strand
TTCAACAAATACATCACTCATGCGTAATTAAATCAACCACATGATCTGTACGATGGGCTTTGTAATAGTGTAATATCGCAGGATCTACACCATTAAGTAACACGTTTTCTGCGCCATCAATCAAGCTTGTTAAGCAAGTGGAAGGTAAAAAATTTCTTAGCGTTCTCCATAGATTCCGTAGTCATCGTTGAGTATTTTTTGTTACGAATTGAGATACGCTAATGCTTTGTGTATCCATCTCGAAAAGGGGATGGCGTGTTTCAGCCTATTTTTTCTTTTTCGAATATGCGAAGTATGCTCCAACGAGAACTACTAGAACGACGACCGCGGCAGCAGTCCACGTTTGTGAAGCCGCAGGAGATCCAGCCAGTGAGGATGTTGCGGTAGTTGCAGCCATCGGCGAGCCTTGTGTCCACCATACGGTAGTCAATGGTCCAGACTCGGGAAAAACGTCATAGAACGAATGTCCTTGGAAGGTGTTTCGTATTGGTTGTGCGTATTCGTAATCGTATATCCAAAGTTCAGGCAAGTCTCGGTTTAGTATTTCATCTACCTGACGATAGAGTTGCACCTGTTGATCTTCGTCGGTCATGCTTCTGATTTGACTGTAGAGTTTGTCAATCTGGCTATTGTTATAGCCAACATTTGTGAGAATTACTCGCTGGATATAGCTAGAGACGTAAGCTTTCGCTGAGAAGTATGGGAAGGGGCCTGACCTAGAAAGAAACAGTGCAATATCGAAGGCTCTAGGGCGGTCAACGTAAACCCACTTATCCACCGTATCCTCATCTGCGAGTACAATTTTGGTCTCGATCCCAACTTTCTTGAGCATGTCCTTTATGAGTTGTGCGGGATCGCCGTAGGCTTCGGGTTTACCAGTAGTTACAGTAAACCTGTCGAGTGTAAATCTCACTCCGTCAGGTCCACGCTTGTATCCTGCATCGTCGAGAAGTTTTTCTGCTGCTGCTGGGTCGTAGGTCGGATATGGAACATTGGATGACCTGTATTTGGCTAGGCTTGGCGTATCAGGGAACGTAGACTTCGACACTTTACCGTATCCGAATGCTGCTTTGTCTATAATGGTTTGGCGGTCGATAGCCAAGCTAAACGCTCGCCGAACTCTCACGTCTTTGAATATGGGTGAGTCAAGGTTGAATCTTAGTCGAACAGTATGTCCCAACGCCGTATTGCGCACGGGTATTGGTGAGAACGCGGGATCAGCATTAAGTTGTGATACGAGGCTTATTGGGAATCCATCCGGATCGTAATCGACTTCTCCTGACTTCATTGCCGCCAGCAAAGTGTTGGCTTCTGGCAGGAACCTTATGGTCAATTTGTCCAGGTAGGGCAGTCCCGCTTTGAAGTACTTCTCATTTCTGACGAGTGTGACATGATCTCCCCTCACCCAATCCTGAAACTTGAATGGTCCCGTTCCGACTGGCTTAAAGTCCCATTGGTTCTGGCGGACATCTCCCAAGACGCAAGGAGTTGCCGGACAACTGGCCTGATAGAGATGCTTAGGGGCTATGGGTGCGGCGAAGACTCCCATGTCCTTGATTGCTTCGATAAACGGTGCCTTCCAGTTGAATACAACGGTGTAGTTGTCAGGTGTCGTGATCCATAGATCGCCTGAAGTTATCGGGAAGTAGGCTCTTCCGCTTGCACTGAGTTGAACTAAGTTATCATATGTGAACTTCACGTCGGCTGATGTGAAAGGTACTCCGTCATGGAATGTTGCATTTCTCACAAGATGAAAAGTCCATGTCAACTGGTCAGCGGATCTATCCCAGCTGCCTGCTAGACTGGGTATCGGGTTGAAGGCAACATCATAAGCTACCAGCCCGTCAAAAATATTCGTTGCAATAACCCCAGCCTCCGTAGCCCCTGTTGCGTAGTAGAATATGCTTCCTGGTTCATTGCTCTGAGCCATGACTAGGCTTCCACCATACCTTGGTCCTTGCACCTGTGAGTGTGCCCCTCCCAATGTTCCAAGCAGGATTATTGTGACGACGAGAATTGGTAGTGTGAACCTCTTGATTACCTCTAACATTATTCTCAAAATCTCTCACGCTCTTTCTATTATGATGATCGCTTAACGCTAAGCTACCTGTTCTATTTAGGATTACAGCGTATATTTATCTTTCAACGTAAGGGTGTGAAGTAATT
>CAYWMG010000382.1:0-2377 GCA_964459245.1 uncultured Candidatus Bathyarchaeia archaeon | reverse complement strand
CCCGCACCATTGTTTGCATACATATCTCCAGTTGCAGGCCGCTTTGAATGGTAATCTTCCTTTCGGTTAGAATTCTCCAGGATGGACGGTTCACTTGTTGGATTAAGTACTAAGATTCGGAAGTCTAAATAAAAATAGTACCGACGGCAGACCTGACGGTCTGCGAGTATCAGATGAATATGGAAGATCTACGAGTTTAGTGAGGTAGAGTTCTGTAGTACGTTATGTTTCGAACATAGATATCGCCGTAGAAGGACAGTGGAGGTGTCCATTGGTTAGATTGAAAGTTTGATGGCGTGTAAAAGGCTCCGGTGACAACGGCGTTCCATCCGTTGACGTTTGCTTGAAGGGTAGTTGAATTCGAGAATAGCAGGCGGTAGTTTCGCCCATTGACGTTCAGGTAGGAGATGGTGGAGGATTGAATCGCACATGATGGGCTGCATACTGGAGCGATCGAGGTTATCTCAATGATGCCTAAGACTGTCACATTCATGCCGTCCTTCGGGTTTGGGTATGGAATTCCAGGCCCCGCTGGCATTGGAGGTGCCGCAGCAGAAGCAACTGGGGCGGCCGATTTTTGAAATCCATACAATTGAACGGCTGGAACAGCAATTAGAGTAACCAGTATCAAGACAACGGCAAGCGATAGAATTCGCGTATCCTTCATAATACACACCGCAATAGTCTGGACGATCACGTTTAGCTGAAGGGCTAAATTCGGAGCTAAAGGTAATCTTAACTTAACACATCAAATTCCAGAATTATGCTCAGGCCGAATTGACTACAATTAATCAGCATATCTCGACTTTAGTGGGGATCGAGCACGTGCCGTGTGATTGGAATATATGATACCCATTTTTGTACTCGGCAATTATTCTGGATGAAGACGGGTCTGCCCACTCATCCTTGAAATGGTTTCTGCCGTTTTAACAATCTCAACCGTCAGGTAGATGGTAAAGAGCACGATAAGCCAAGGAAGGAACGGTTTTCCCAACTCCATCAGTCTTGTTCCGTCAATTGTATAGATAGGGAAAACGAGTGAAGTTAGCGGAGCATGTAGGGAAAGAAAAGTTAGTACTATCGCAGAGCCGGTGATGTAAGATGCATAGGAGAACCTGAACGGAGCTATTGCTCCTAGGAAGAGCGTAAGAATTAGAACTAACTCGAATAGTTGCTCGCTTACTGAAGGCGCGGTTAGCAGATAGATCAGGTATACTAGTAAACATTCACGCATTAAGGTGGATTCTGACCTGTCGAATTTTCTTTTCCAAAAAATTATGATTATGCACAGCGCAACAGCTGGAATCCACACTAGTCTGAGAAGCTGCTGATTTTGTATAGTCTCGAGAGATATCGGTCCAAGGTTTGTAACTCCAATATCCGACAGGTATGACCACAACATTACTGGAGCAATTGCGGCAGGAGACCTAGCCATTTGCGCAATGCCTACTCCAATGAATCCTCCAAGATCCCAGTTGAAGATTAAGAACGGAAGCAAGATTGAGACTATTGAAGTTGTAACGAACGCAGTGATCCAACGTCCAATCTTCCGAAGCTGAGTTCTCGCGAGGAAAACCACCATAAATGGAAGGAATAGGATTGGGTAAATTTTTAGAGCGACTCCTAAGGCGAACAATATTCCAGACCAGCTTGGTCGTTTTTTGATCAGAAGCAGTGACGTGATAACGAGAACGCCAACGAGATTATCCATCATTCCCCATATGACACCAACGATCAGGACATAGGGGTTAAGGAGGTAAAGCGTCGACAGTGCTCGACCATCAAGAATAGCCTCCTGCCTACATTGCTGTAGCAGCAGTGAGATCAATACGTAGTCAGCACAAAGTATCGGACTCTTGATCGCGAATATGTAAGCGAACTGATTCCCCGGCAATATGGAGTTAGAAAACAAGTAACTGACCCAGCACCAGAGCGCCCAGAGCGGTGGGTAGCCAATGTGTGGGTGAAGATCATAGGGCGACCTACCAAACCCAACGTAGCTTCCCGTATTCATCCAGATTCCGAGATCAAAAGGATTCCCGGTAAAAGGCGAAGCTGCCAACCTAACTGCGACCGAAACCCCGAGAAAGGCGTACCAACCTTTCCGGTCGCTAAATGATACACTCAAACCAGCTAATTCCTTAATTCTCGTCGACTCTGAACCTGCGTTTCAGCAAGTAAGTTGCAATCATAACAATTATGCATACTTGCAGAATAGACCCCAAAATGAAAGTCATCGCTGCAAGATTGACTCCCGTGCGTACAAACGCATAGTGTGCCGGTTGCGGCAAGGATACTAGAAGAGTCAAGATGGCAAGAACAAACGCGACAGCATAGGCTCTTTGATGATTGAAAGCGATAGCGACCGCGGTCAAGA
>CAYWMG010000381.1:0-3193 GCA_964459245.1 uncultured Candidatus Bathyarchaeia archaeon | reverse complement strand
GTACCATCAAAGAAGAGGGGTCTTCTAATAAATATCGGGCGGAAATGTCAGAACTAGTAAAGTCTTGGATGTCATAGAATCACGCCGTTTTCCGAAATTAGTTGAGCCGCTCACCTATCTTGTGGCGTTTCATTAGGTTGTGCCTATTCGAGAGCAAACGGGTCTACGACTTCTTTGCCTAGACCAAGTTCATGTGCCTTCTGATACACCTTGTAAGCAGCTGCCGCGTCTTGGATTGTGATTCCGGGAGAATGAAATATGGTGATTTCTCTTTCACTCTCTCTTCCATGCTTCTTTCCCGCGACTATCTCCCCAATTGTTCCGTAGATGTTCGCCTCAGTGATTATGCCTTCATCGATTGGTATTCTGAGTTGTCCAGTCAAGAGGCAATCTCTTGCTGAGATAACTAGTTTGTCTGCTTTCTTAAGAGCTGCTCCTTCAAGTTCAATCTTAGGAGCATCGTCGGCTCCGATAATATTGAAATGTTGTCCATGCCTCAACCAATCTGTTTTGATGATCGGGGTCGTTGACTGGGTTGCAGTTACGAGGATGTCAGAAATCCTTACGACTTCTTCAACGTTCTTGGAAGGGAGGATGGTGATGCCAAGTTCTTTTCCCATCTCATGGCAGTATGCCAGAGTCTCTTCAGGAACCAATGAATAGCAATAGGCCTTACTGATGTGTATAACTTTCGAAAGGAATCGCAATTGGTGCCTGCCTTGCCTCCCGGTTCCTATAATGCCTGCAATCATGCTGTTCTTTCTGGCGAGGTATTTTGCACCAACTGCTCCTGAGGCTGCAGTGCGCAATGCTGTTAGAGTTGAAGATTCGACAACTGCAATAACGGTCCCGTCGTTCGCGTCAATTACGTAATTTAGAAAGCGAGTACCCGGTTTTCGCCGATCAGGAAAGCTCAAAATGAGGTTAACTAGCACTACGCCAGATTCTTCAAGAAACGCTAAGCCCTGGCCCACTCTAACCATGCGTGGGTCGGCATGTGGCAGGTTCTTGTTTCGAATCCGCACTTCTCTCCGAGCTTTAGTCTGCGCCAGGCCGAGTCCGTGTTGTCGAAAACCGTCCTCCACGGCTTGAATGATGTCCATTGGAGTAACAGCGCGAAGAACTTCTTCTTCTTTTATGAGAAGCGTCATCTGACACTTCGCCAGAAACAATGACAATTATTTCATATCATAGTTGTATGCGCAAGCTCTTAGTCTTGGTTAAGTGATTATTTGCTTGATTCGGGAGACGACTTCCTTCAGGACCTCCATTTTCTGTGCATAAACGAATCTCGCATATCCCTCACCATACCTGCCGAATGATGCCCCCGGGACTACAAGTACGCGCGCCTTTTCCAATAGTAACTCCACCGTCTTTGCTGAACTCATTTTCTCAGTTCTTATCTTCGGAAAAGCATAGAACGTTCCCTTTGGGGAACTGCAAGTGAAAAGACTACTCCTGTTAAGTTCAGGGACCAAGTAGTCTCGTGCCGTCTTATACTCTCTAACCATATTTGTTACGTAGCTTTCGCAATCGCGAAGAGCTACGACGCCTGCCTTTTGAACAAAGGCCGTTGGATGCGTCACGGAGTGTTGTTGAACCATCAGCATTCTGGAGACGATCTCCTTGTTAGCAGTTATGTACCCAAGCCTCCAACCCGTCATCGAATATGGTTTAGAGAACCCGTTGACCGTGATAGTCAACTCTTCCATGCCGGGGAAGGACGCCATACTGTAGTGGCGTGTTCCATCGTAAACTATCTTCTCGTAGATCTCGTCCGACATGAACAGGATTTCGTGCTTTCGACAGATTTCAGCAATTGATTCGAGATCATCTTTCGAGGCCACCATTCCAGTTGGATTCTGTGGAGAATTCATGACTATCATCTTCGTCTTAGACGTTACTGCCTTTCTCAGCTTCTCAGTGTCAAGTGTAACCCCATTGTTTGTACGCATGGGAACAGAAACTGGTATGCCGCCAACGACTTGCGCACAAGCTGCATGAGTGCCCCAATACGGGTCTGGTATCAAGACCTCGTCGCCAGGGTTAATTGTGCAAAGCATAGCCGTGAATATCGCCTGCTTTGACCCAACCGTGACCATTATTTGGGAGATTGGTACGTCAACCTGATTGTCCCTTTCAAGTTTCGACTTAATCTCTGAACGCAACTCTGGTAAGCCAGCGCTCTCTACATAGAAGTCCATCCCTGCATCGAGAGCCTGCTTAGCAGCATTCTTGATTGGTTCTGGCGTGTTGAAATGAGGTTGGCCCTCGGACAAATCGATTACGTCAATTCCTCTCATCTTCAGCTCTCTTGCCTTGTCAGGGAGGCTTACGGTTGCTGAAGGAGTAAGGCTCAACACTCGATCTGCTAAAAGATTCTCAAACATAATCATCGACCTGTTTTGCAAACGGGCTGGATATATGCGAACCGAGCATTTCTCATCAATGGGAAACGCTGCAGTTAATTTCTGATTTCCATTTGTTGGAATTGTGGTGCTAGATTCAAATTGTTCTATCTCTCGTTTCCTCTTGGTACAGTTGACTTCCAAGCGATTAGATAAAGAGAGACTGAAAAAAGATCGAATTGCAAAAGTTCAGCGCATGATGAAGGACGCGAACTTGGATTTTTTTATCGGGACAACATTTGACACAGTCCGCTATATTACGGATTGCAGATACGTCCCCATTATCGACTATTTCATTGATCTGTACGCCACGATTCTGCCTGCACAGGGAACGCCTACGCTCTTCGCGCCTTGGATCGAAGGAGAGGCAATGGGATACTCAAGAACACCTCCCCCAAGCTACGTGGCGTCTCCTGTAGTTGCTGAAAAATGGGCATCTCTCTTCGCCGAAGCATTGAAGAAATATAACTTCATGAGTGGCAGAATTGGATTTGATTACTTCCCATACAGTTTGTACGAGGCCCTGAAGAATAAGCTCCCACAAGCGACTCTGATCCCAATAATGTCAGAGCTTCTCAAGACTCGCGCTTTGAAAACACCTGATGAAATCGGCTTACTGAAGAAGGCTGCAAAGATTCTAGATGACGGAATCAAAGCTGGAAAACGGTCTATCAAATCGGGAAACCGCGAGTATCACATTATGGCTAAAATGGAAAGCGCCATGATGGAGGGAGGAGCAGAATCACTGCCTTGGCTAAACTTCAGATCAGGCAACAGAACTCTCA
>CAYWMG010000380.1:0-9133 GCA_964459245.1 uncultured Candidatus Bathyarchaeia archaeon | reverse complement strand
AATGGACCTCGGACACGTCATGCTCTGCACTGACGACAGACACGCCGGCGATATCAGGAAGGTCGGGCTAATGGACTATAACATTAGCAAAGCCATCCAGGCTCTCGAACAATTAGAAATCGACAAGACAACTGCATTCCTCATCGCGGTGAGGATGGCAACTAGGAACGCTGCCGAATGCTACAGACTAAATGCCGATCTAGGAAGCATTGCTCCAGGGAAGTTAGCGGACATAGTTGAGGTCAACGCCTCCATTGACAGACCAGAAGACCTGTCTAAGATGAGAATGGGGAAGATCCTCATCGACGGCAAACTTGTCGCAGAAGATGGAAATCTAGTTGTGAGAACAAAACAGTTCAACTACCCCTCATGGATGATGAATCGAGTGCACATTAGACAACATTTCAGCATAGAAGATCTACGCGTAAGAACCAAACAAACCCATCTTGCCAAAGTCAGAATTTCTCAAGCTTGGCATGATGAGACAAACATAGAAAGAATTCAGATGCTTCCTGTGAAAGACGGATGCATCCAACCTGACGTCAAGAAGGACATTGTCAAGATAGTGGTCATGGAAAGACATGGAATAAACGGCAAAATAGGAATTGGATTCATAAACGGAACAGGACTACAGGAAGGAGCCATCGCTACTACACTCTCCCACGACTCACATAACCTGACTGCAATTGGATTCAACGATGACGAAATATTCTTCGCAATAAAGAAACTAATCAAGATGAGAGGAGGGATGATTGTCGCAAACAATCAACCAGACCCTCCATGCCTCTCCCTCCCAATAGCCGGCATCATGACCGACGATCTCGAAGAGGCAGTAGCGGGACAGGAAAGAATACGAAACGCAGCACGGAAACTAGGCCTCAAACCGCCCCTCCTGAGAACCTTCGGAACCACACTTGGGCTAACAGCCTATCCAGGCACCGGAACAATGGAAAGACCGAAATGGACAATCACTGACAAAGGACTAGTAGAATATCCAACTTGTAAAATCCTAGACGTCATCGTTGACCACTAAACTCGACAACAAGCCTGCTTGATCCCAGAACATAAGATAAGGCAGGTAACCTGTTTTCCAGATTAGATAGTGTCAGTGGCCCACCTGAGAGACGTAAATATATGGCGTAGGGATTCCTTCTGTTGGGGCAGCATATTTTGAGGATGGTCAGTCCTATCATTCTTTTGATAATTCTTTTTGGAACGTTTGGTCTTGCGTTTTCGTTGGGAGCGGCGCAATCCCAGCATCTTACTGTGTTTACTGTTCCTACGCGGGAGGGCGTGACTGTGAAGACTCTGTTGGTGATGCCAAATGGTTCACCGAAAGGTGTCTTATTACTGTTCATTGGTGGTGCTGGTTTGACAGCGTTCGGGAATTGTTGCCAAGGAGACACGGTCAATTATAATTCGAATTTTCTAAGTGCGAGCACGCCTCTATTTACCACGCAGGGGTATGCGGTTTTGTTGGTGAATGCCCCTTCCGATCAACCAAATGGAGTGAGCCCCAATTTCAGGCTGAGTTCTGCTAATATTCAAGACATCAGTATGCTTGTTGACTTTCTGCTTTCAAAGAGCCTTAAGCCCATCTTCTTAGTGGGTACGAGCAGAGGAACCATATCCGTTGAGAGTTTTGCTTCGGCAAATCCAAACGATAGCAGAATCGACGGCATCGTGCTCACATCCAGCTATAGTCCTCCCGAGCTTGATCGCTGGGGGGCAACACTTGCTGTGCAACGCATTACGCTTCCTGTTCTCTTCGTGCATAATGTTTACGATGCCTGCAGCGAAACCCCGTTCCAGAATGCCGTTGACTTTAGTAAGCTGTTCACTGGCAGCACGAAGATGAACTTTATTTCGGTTCAGGATAAAGTATCTGGGCCAGATGGCTCCGACCCAGACCCCTGCGGCCCTGGTGGCGGTCATGGGTATCATGGAATCGAGAGCCAAGTCGTCAGCGATATAACCGACTGGACGAGTCAGGTGATATCGCTAAATCAGAGCCAAGCAATCAAGCACGTGATTTTACTGATCGCTGCCTCGCCAAACTTCAAGCAGAGAATAGCAACTCTAACTTAGCTTAAGCAAAACTTCCTAATCAGTAATGACAGTCAATCTCTTGTGAAAGAGAACCATCTGCCAGATTCAGTTGATTGCTCCAATCCAGCATGCGTTAGGAACTCATTGCAAGATGGGGCATACTTACCTCAAATGGAATTAAGAATTCCGAAGTCATGCATCATTTCGCATACATCCTTCTTGCATTAGGCGATAGTGATTGAGCTGATCTTGTGTGGCTTTTACTCATGTATAGAATGGAAAACGCGTTCCAGGCTCATTTGACTATTCCCTGCCAATATCTGGCGGGACTCATGGTAATATCCACTGTTTTCGGACTCTTCGATTAGCTAGCGATTTGCGCTGAATTGTTACACGTACTCTTGTGTAGTCGGATGGGCACTATCATGTTGATGGTCATGTCCAAGGCAAGTGGGTTGGGAAAGTTTGAGAAACACCTACCGCTAATAATTACTCTTGTCTATTTTGTAACTGGAGATTACGGGTCACTAATTCGGCATCTGCGATTCTTCTTCTAACACGAAAATGTGGCGAAACTTGAACTCCCGACCAAGAGTAATCCTAGCATTAGCAATATTGCTTTTCGTGTTAGGAAACCCATCGCAGGTTATTGCATTGGGAACTCTCTCAATCCCAGCAACTAACGATTCATTGAATGTCCAAAGTGCTAGCCAATCTCAATTGACGAGGGCGCCATTGTTCTTCCACATCGTCAACGCTAATTCTGGAGCATCTATTCCTGGGGCGTTAGTCTGGTTCGACGGTTTTTTGGCAGGCAGTGCTGATTCATTTGGCGTGTTAGGCATTTCGGTGACACATCCTTCCTCGAGCCATAACTACCTAGTTAGCGCAAGTGGCTATCGAGTTGAAAGAGGGACAATTACGTTCGTAGCAAATAGCGATGGACATTTGACCATACGACTTATGCCCAGCGCTTCGCGGGAATAGGCAGATGCCGACTGTGGAAAGTTATTAGGTGCCTGTGTTCAGCGATTGACCCTATACACGATCTGTAACTTATCGGGGTAAGTTATTTATGTGAATAAGAGGAGCGTATTATTGGAGTTTTAAGATTGTCTAGTAAAAGCCGTCCAACGGGCGTAACCATCCTGGCCATCTTGGAAGCACTCGGCGCCCTCTACTTTCTACTTATCGGATCTACTGAATTTTTCGGAACTGCAACTATTCGGTCACTCACGTATTTGGGCATCGCACGTAGCGTATTTGCATTGATTCCACGAGTCATCGGCACAGTACTGCTCATCATTGGTTTGGTATCCATTATCTTGGCCTGTGGGCTGTGGATTGGAAAGGGTTGGGCTAGGATCGTAGCGTTAGTCTTTGCAGTTCTAGGCATCATCATAAACTTGATGTCGTTTCATGTCATTGGAATCATAATTGACGCGATAATCGTTTACTACTTAACACGTCCTAACGTTAAGCAGTTCTTCACCAAGTAGATTACGCATCCTCACATCTCTACCATACCCTGGTGGAGAACCATGCTCATCTCGAGAGGTCCTATTCACTAATAGACTAGCTAGTCAGATAAGCGAATCATAGTGTGAATCTGATTCCTAGAACAAATCTTTAACAATGCATTACTCTGCTACGAAACAGTGATCAATGGATGGCTTTACTAGAGAACTGTTCTTGGAAAAGAGCTGGGGAAATATTCCGAGACAAGAGAATAGCTTTGATTCCGGTAGGCGCGACCGAACAACATGGACCGCACCTCCCATTGGGAACAGATTCATTTACAGCAAAGGCGCTCGCAGAAGCGGCCGCGGCCAAGACTGAAGCAATCTGCACTCCAGTTATTCCGATTGGAGTTTCAGCCCACCATAAACAGTTTTGGGGAACTCTCTGGGTAAGCCCAGAAACTTTTCGTCACTACGTGTACGAAACCGCCGCCAGCCTAGGATCTCACGGCGTTCGAAGGATAATTTTCGTAAATGGCCATGGAGGCAACTTAGCATCCCTGCAAGAGATTTCGAGAACACTGCGTCTCGAAAAGTTGAACTCTCTCATCTTTCAATGGTGGACAAACCCATCGTCAATTGAATTGCAAAGGAAATTATTCAAAAGCAAGGGATCGCACGCCGGCGCAACCGAGACATCAATGGTACTCGCCATCCGACCCGAACTAGTGGAAAACGGGAGATATGACGAAGCGGCAAAAGGGGCAGCTGCCGAATTTGGCATCGCCAAGTTTGGCACTCAACTATCGGTTGACACGTTGGATTTTTCGCAGTCCGGCGCCAGCCTTGATCCGCGAGAGGCTACTCCCGAAGCGGGTAAGCAACTCTTTCAGGCAGCGGAAGAGACACTAGTAAACCTGGTACGCTGGTTTGAGAAAGCAACTGACGATGAACTAGACCCGAAACCGCACAAAGAGTGAACTCCCTCAATTCTTCTGGACGCTGTTGATTCTGCAGGTGGGATAAATATGCAGGTGGAAATTGGCATGACAGTCGTTGAACGTTTCCTGCGATACGTAAAGTATGATACTCAATCGGCCGAAGATTCCAAAACCTATCCGAGTACTGAGAAACAGAAAGAACTAGGAAGACAACTCGTAGAAGAGTTGATCGATCTAGGCCTCAAAGATGCGTCAATTGATCAACATGGCTACGTTACGGCAACATTGACTGCTAATATTCAGCATCCTGTTCCAATTATAGGTTTCATAGCACATATGGACACTTCGCCAGAGGTCTCTGGAAAAAATGTCGAGCCCAAAATTACCAATAATTACCTCGGAGGAGACATTGTTCTACCTAGCGATGCTACACGAATCATTCGCGTAATAGAGAACCCGGAACTGAAGAAAAAGATTGGTGATGACATAATCACTGCTGACGGAACGACACTTTTGGGCGCAGATGATAAGGCGGGCGTAGCTGAGATTATGGATGCGGTACACTACCTTGTAATGCATCCCGAGATCGAGCATGGAACTATCAAAGTAGCGTTCACGCCTGACGAAGAGGTGGGCGCGGGAGTGAAATATTTTGACGTGAAGAAGTTTGGGGCGCAATACGCTTACACAATGGATGGAGAAACTCTCGGCGACGTTGAAAACGAAAATTTCTGCGCAGACTCCGTACAAGTCACATTTCAGGGTGTTCCATTTCACGCGGGATATGCCAAAGGTAAATTGCTCAACGCCATTAAGGTAGCATGCTCCTTCATCGACAAACTTCCTAAAGGCGAAAACTCACCCGAAACGACGGAGAAAATGGAAGGTTATCTTCACCCCAACGCTATTCGAGGCGGTGTAGAGAACGCAACCATCAAACTCATCATCAGAGACTTTAATGTCGAAGGCCTCAATAAGAGAGAAGAAATGCTAAGGTCGCTCGCAGAAGATACGGTACGAAAATATCCAAAGTCGACCTTCACGTTAGAAGTGGTGAACTCCTACCGAAACATGAGATCGATACTCGACAAATACCCAGAGGTCATAAGTAAAGCGCTGACGGCTGTCCGTATGGCAGGTATACAACCTCGACTCCACAGCATTCGCGGAGGAACCGACGGAGCGAGGCTATGCTACATGGGATTGCCGACTCCTAACATAGGCACTGGAGGACACAACTATCACTCAAAGCTTGAGTGGATATCAATTCAAGACATGAAGAAGGCGGTAGCAGTAATCCTGAACATTGTCAACGTCTGGGCTCATAACTGACTGAAACAAACAAGCCCTCTTCAACAACATTGAATCCTTAAAGTATCCACACTAAGGCCGTGATGATCATAATGAATAATCTTGAATATTGTAGAGGTTGCATGTTATGCTGTCCAGGTGAAGAGAATTTCGGTTGTATTAGATCTAAGTTGTACTCACTTACCTCACCATGGCGCAGCAGGTTCGTTGAGTTTGTAGCAAACGATGTCCGCTCTAGCAATCCTAGATCGGTGCTAGACATAGGCTGTGGGACAGGAGACGTGTTAAGCCGACTACTAACTCAATTCCATGGAGTCAAACTCTATGGAATTGACCCATCTCCATACATGCTGAAAATTGCGGAAGAACACAGTAGACACGTTTCGGGTACAAAATCTAGCGTGCACCTGGGTCTCGGCAACAATAGGCATATCCCGTTCGATAACAAATTCGACAGGATCTTCTCCTCAATCTCCTTCCATCACTGGAAGAATCGTGAACAAAGCATACCCTACATTCTGTCACGGTTAACCTCGAATGGCGAGTTCACAATTTACGAGTATGATAAGAATGCGTTACCGGTCATCCGTAGAGCAATTTTTAGAAAACATTCTATCTCAGAATTCGATGTGAATGAATTGGATTTCGACGGATACAAGAAAAGGATTGAACACAGTTCATCATTTATCGTGATAAGATTTAAGAAGACTACAAAGCGATTGAAGAGGCGCAAACAATAGAGTTTTCAACAAGTTTACCTTAATACCTGTTTATTACTTTCTACTGAAGTTAACGACGGTCAGATTGCTAGGTGAGAGAATTCCTGAAGCTCGAAAGGATTGAGAAAAACCCAATTATCAGCCCGAGGCCTGGATTGGATTGGGAGGTTGATGGAACATTCAACCCGGCGGCGATCGCCCTGGGGAACACTGTTCATCTCCTCTATCGAGCGGTAGATTCAAACAGAATTTCACGATTAGGTTACGCACGCTCATCTAACGGAACAGATATGACGTTTCGTCCTGACCACCCGGTTCTCGAGGGGCTTGCTGATTGGGACGAGTTCGGTTGCGAAGATCCTCGTTTGACTAAAATTGATGGGTCGTGCCTTGTCACGTATACCGCCTTCTCGCGTCAAGGTCCTCGCGTTGCTTTGGCGTCCACGAGAGACTTTACACATTTTGAGAAACATGGATTAGTTGGACCGGCCATGGATGATAAGGACTGCGTTCTCTTTCCCGAGAAAGTGAAGGGAAAGATCGCGATGTTGCATCGACTCGCCTCTAAAATTCAAATTGCTTGCTTCGACAACATCGATGCGATCATAAATTCCAACAGATTCTGGAGCGAATATGTAACACATTTTGACGATTTTGAAATTATTAGACCCAAATACATTTGGGAGGAATGGAAGGTTGGAGTCGGCCCTCCTCCCATCAAGACAGATCGTGGATGGCTGCTACTATATCATGGTGTAGACTTGCGGCGCGTCTATCGTGTAGGGGCAGTTCTGCTTGACTTGGATGAGCCCACTAAGGTTCTGGCGCGAACTAAGGAGCCTATCCTTGAGCCTGAGATGGAGTTTGAGAAACGCGGGATTGTGCCGAATGTTGTCTTCCCAGAGGGAGCAGTTCTTCAAGATGGGGAGCTGTTGGTCTATTACGGTGCGGCTGATAGAGTCTCCTGCCTCGCGAAGACTCCGATTGATGAGTTTCTTGATGCCTTATGTAAGGCGGAGAGTGCGTAAGTGTTCTGGATTATTCCTGGAATCCACTTTCAACGCAAGCAGCAGTGGCTAGAAGAAAGGCAAGAGTGGACTCTGCGCCTTGGTTTTCATTTAAGCCAACCTCAGTTATTCCGTCGTAACATGCGCCAGTAGACTCGACGTATATCCTAACAGACTTTGTATTCTTGCCGAAGAACCAATCTAAGGCTTGATGTAACGTTTTCTCGTAGAGGCTCGAACGGGTAAGTCTGTAAGCTAGAGCCGTTGCCTCGATCATTGCCCCAGCCTCGATTGGCTGTTGGTCGTAGAGTGCCCTCTTGCCATCTCTTGGATACCACCCATTACTCCCGATGGGCACGAAAGTGTCATCCATAGTGGTAGCCATTCTAAGGAATTGTATGGTTTTCTCACCTACCGTCAAATATGTCGTATCGCCTAAAGACTGGTATGCAGCGAGTAACGCTTGGCTGAAGCGTGCATTATCATAGGTCATAATACTTTCAAACCACTCCCAATTTACAGTTCGGTTGCGGTTGTACAAATCGACGAGGTTGTCTGCCAGCTTCTTGAGATCAATTTTCAAATTATTATCTTCGGGGTCTGCTTGCAACCTTTCACATAGACCTAAGCAAGCGTATGCCTGTGTGCGTGGCCAAATGCATTCTCTCACCCAAGGCAGTGAACGATCAAACATGAATCGTGCCGCTGCTCTCACTCCTGGTGATAGATCGCTGTTGATCACCTTACCAGCAGCCCAAATTGCTCGACCAGTGTAATCGCCGACTGAGGGGGTATCAACGATTCTATGAGAGAAGTCCATCAAATTATGAAAACGGCCATCTTCCGATTGCATCAATAGTAGAAAGCGCATCAGCTTGTGTTGAAGCGCCTCAAGCTCCTTGCTGGGCCACAATGTCCTCGCGATGGTAGCAAATACAAGTGCTCGTGCATTGTCGTCGACTACGTATCCCTCTCTTCGCGCTGGAATAGAGAATTTAGCGTGCTGAAGAAGCGCGTTATCATCTGTTAACGCAAAGAGATGATCAAGCTTCACCAATTGTTGCAGCTTCAGCAATAACTCCTCTATCCCTTATTGCAAGTTTGAAGACGTGATTATATTGATCAGCGACACATGCCCATCCATATCTTGTCCATATAATGATGCGTTTGCTTCCAATTTGTGTCTAAAGCTCTGCCTGCCGAGTATTTTCTTAACACAATCAACAATAGGGCGCACATTGGCGAATTTACAGAGCAAACCTCGGTCATGCTGGAGGATTTCTTTAGCAAAACCGTCGGAGTTGAAACAGCAACCTTCCTATGACCAAGAGCATGTGTAAGTGTTCAGCGACAACGAAAGGCGCAACTGAAACAACGTCTTGGCTTATCCTTCAAACTATAGGCTTTCGAAATCAATTCGCGTCGATTATCAGGAAACACTCTCGTCTAAGCAACCGCATTGACTCATAACTTGAGAATTGAGAAGGTCTGTTGAGAGAGAATCAATCGAATGAGCGAATGGACTCGTATGCCATGACTACTCCAGTGGTTTCATGGTGAAGGGCTTAGATATCTGGTTTTTGTCAAGTTAGGTCAGCTCTTCGAATAACGGGGTAATGTCTCTATTGTACAGATCTTGCTTTACT
>CAYWMG010000379.1:0-5981 GCA_964459245.1 uncultured Candidatus Bathyarchaeia archaeon | reverse complement strand
GGATGTATCGACTTTTCAGGCGGAAGAATCATCGTCCAGGTCATCTCTATTTCGCCGTCATTTGCGTAATGCCAAATATTTGTACCATCACGGAAGACGCCCATCCGCTTGGCAACGTTTTGACACGCCGCGAGAAGGTCTCTCTGTTTCCGCCCAATACTAGGCCGTTCCCTCCTATCATCAGCGAACGCTAGATTATTGCGGACTATAACGCTTGGAAGTATTACCGCTCCAGTGAGGAGAATCGCAAGTCGAGTTAAGAAGTTCCTTCTATCAGGCAATCAAGCTCACAGGCGAAACTTTGCACGCTGGGTATTTAGCTAGTATTGTGGGCATTTACATATGTGAATAAAAAACCAAGCAGAGGCTAATGATGCTTACCTTGATTTATGCTCAGTAACATGAGCCCTAGGCTCGGTTCGAAGCCAAATATACGGAATACCTTTCTCAATAAGATCCGGTTTTGTTGGTCCCAACAAACCTTTTTTTGAACCCAATCAAAAACCCACCTTTAGCGGTTCGTCTTGAAGGCATCCGTCGTTGTTCCAATGAGAGACGAAGCTGCTAACGTGAGACCTCTCTGCGAAGCCTTTGCCAATCTGACCGCCACTTATGCTCATGTTGGTGAAGTCATATTTGTTGACGATCACAGCAAAGACTCGACGCTTAAAGAGATCAAGGCAAATGCTGCAAACCTTCCAATAATTAGGGCTGTTATTCAAAATGAGCAGAGCGGCAAGGGCGCTGCCATAAAGAGTGGATTTCGAGAATCACGGTACGAAATCCTAGTAATGATGGATGGGGATCAAAGTTACACCCCTCTAGATATTCCGCAACTATTGGACCCAATCCTCGCAGGCTCAGCCGATTTGGTTGTTGGGATGGGAAGAGATCATCACAGTTCAACACTCCGAAGGATACTTTCTGCATCATTCCAATTGATCTTCGCTTGCATGTTTAGACTCCCAGTCTCCTGCCCAAGCGAAGGGCTCAAGGCGGTTGTGAAGACAAAATTTAACCAACTGGACATAGTTGCGAATAATTTTGACTTTGACATCGAACTCCTCATCAAAGCTAGACAACGATCCTTTCGCATAACGCAAGTGCAGGTCAATCGCCGCGGAAGAGCGGCGGGCAAATCGAAGGTTCGAGTCCTTCCTACTGCGGCCCGTTTCTGCGCCAGGATGGTGAGATTATGGTTCACTCAAAGAAGGCAGCTCTGACAATCGACTTGGAAGAATGGACGGTCCCGGAGGACTTCCGATCGGAACGGGTGCCTGAAATTGTCAAACTCAAGATCGCACGCCAGGGGCTCAACAGAATTCTCAGTATCCTCACCACCCATAACGTGAGAGCTACTTTCTTCGTTACAGCCTACTTCGCTGACCATAACCATGGAATCCTCCGAGAGATGCTTGAAGCGGGACATGAAATTGGGAACCATGGCTTGCAGCATGTTCGAAAACCTCCACTAACCCTGAAAGATGAGGTTGAGAGAATTGAAGAGAGTACAAACATTATAGAAGAGGTTACAGGCGTCAGGCCCTCTGGCTATAGAGAACCATACCTCGCCATAACCAGAGACATTATTGTAGCATTAATGCAGGTCGGATACGCTTACGATAGTTCAGTTATGGGAACATGGCTACCCAACAAGAATCAATGGACGCTAGTGCCGTCAACCCCATTCCTTTGGAAACATTCTACGGATAATTTGGTGGAACTCCCTCTCTCAGTATTTCCGAAACTTCGCGTCCCAGCAGGCTGGTGGTGGTTGCGAAAAAACTTGGGAGACCTAATTCCGTTGGCTACTGCGAACCTCCTCTTTCAACTCTCGCACCCTTTCATAACGAACGTGCACACATGGGAATTGGCTGATCTACCAAGGAACTTTGAAGTTCCCTTTCACATAAGATATAATTGTGGACAGAGGTCGGTGAAGCAGATACAGCAGTTAATAATGGGACTAAAACGGTTCGGTGCAGAATTTGTTCTCATGAAGACGATCGCGGAAGAGAAGCTCAAAGAAGTTGAGTTGGATCGGTCGCGTGTTGAGTGAGTATTTTCTGTAATGTGGGTTCTTAGGAATCTACTCAGACATGTTTGAGATCTTCAGCGTAATGGCATGACACTTGATGGTGTTTCTTTAGTTCTCTCAATTCTGGTTCCTTCTCCTTGCATAATTGTCTTGCGTAGGGGCATCTTGGGTGGAATCTGCAGCCTGGAGGAATTCTGATCGCGTTCGGAATTTCTCCCCCGATGAGTTCTGGTAATTTATCGTATCTCACGCGTTCTGTATTCAGGGTTGGAAGAGCGGCTTCCAATGCTTGTGTGTATGGATGAAGCGGGTGGCCGAGTACTTCATGCGCTGGTCCAATCTCTACGATTTTTCCCAGGTACATTACGGCAACTCGGTCACACACGAATTTGGAGATGGCCAGGTCGTGTGTGATGAAGAGGTAGGTTAAGCCGAGTTTTTCTCTCAGCCTCAACAATAATTTTAGGACGCCTGCCCTGATTGAAATATCAAGCATAGAGACGGGCTCGTCGGCAACTAGGAACTCTGGTTGCAGTATGAGCGCTCGAGCGATTGCTATTCTTTGAAGTTGCCCTCCACTCAACTCGAAGGGATGCTTTTGCAGAAACTCCTCCGCTTCTGGAATATCAACTTCCGCCAGAATCTGTCGTATTCTGTCATTCATCTCTGATTTGGTCTTTGCCATATTGTGGAGGGTTAGGGGTTCAGTGAGTAGTTGTGAAATGGAAAGCCGCGACTCTAAGGATTCGTACGGGTTTTGGAAGATGACTTGCATCGCTCGACGAAACTGTTTCAACTCTTGATGGTTTAGTGAGAAGATTTCTTCATTCTTGAAGTAAATATTGCCCTCACTCTTCTTTTCCAAGGCAAGTATCAACCGGCCGGTTGTAGTCTTCCCGCAACCACTCTCACCAACAAGGCCGAAGATTTCTCCCTTCGAAATTTTCAGGTCAATTCCGTCCACGGCTTTTACGTACTTACCGCCTCCTCGCTCCAGTAGGCGGCTCTTGGCGTGGAACCATTTCTTCAGCTGCTCAACTTTTAGAATGTGGTCTTCCATGCTCCCACGCTCCGCCTGCATCATGCAAGTGGCATGCGACGAAATGGCCGTCTCCAACTTCTTTCCAATTTGGTATTCCGCTTTCACATTTTTCCCAAGCGTATTTGCATCTGGGGTGGAATACGCAACCGCTTGGTGGGCTTCTCATGTCTGGAGGGCTGCCGGGTATTGATTCGAAGGACATCTTGGTTTCTTCAATGTTCGGGAATGAGTTGACAAGATCTATCGTGTATGGATGCAATGGGTTCTTCAGGATCTCGCTGGTTGTGCCGTACTCTATCATCTTCCCTCCGTACACTACCAATATCTTGTCACAGATTCCGGCCACTACGGAGAGATCGTGACTGATGAAGAGAACCGATAACGAACCTAGACTCTGTTTGAGGTTGCCCAACAGTCGCAATATTTGTGCTTGCACAATAACGTCCAAGGCTGTTGTTGGTTCGTCGGCGATCACGAGTTTTGGTTTACAGGCTAACGCCATCGCGATCATGGCACGTTGCCTCATTCCTCCGCTCATCTCATGAGGATAGCTACTGAAACGTGAAGGTTCCAGGCTAACTTCTCGAAAGATCGTCTTCGCCCTCTCGAGAGCGGCCTTCTGCGAGAGGTTCTCATGCACGGCTAGAGCCTCTGTGATTTGGTCGCCAATTCTCATTAACGGATCAAAAGCGCTCATGGCTGATTGGGTGATCATCGCAATCTCTTTCCACCTGATCTTCCTCATCTCTTCACGATCAAGTTCCAGGATGTTCCTCCCGTCTAGCCTGACCTCCCCACTAACTATCTTCCCCGGGTTGGGTAAGGCTCTGAGCACCGACCAGCCTATAGTTGACTTACCTGAACCTGACTCCCCAATTATTCCAAGCGCCTCTGCCTTGGCTAGGCTGAAGCTGACTCCATCTATCGCCTTCACAGTAAACTCTGGCAGAAAATAGTATGATCTAAGGTCCTGCACTTCAAGAAGTAATTTAGACATTTAGATCATCTCTCTCTTCCTAGTCGTGCTCATTTTGAAAATTTCATCCAAACCCTCGCCCGCAAGGGTGAATCCAAGCACGGTGATCACGATCATCAACCCTGGAAAGGTTGAACTCCACCACGCTCCGGCGGTAATGAAGTCTCTCCCGTAACCTAAGTCTGTTCCCCACTCTGGGGTTGGAGGCGGCAGTCCCAGTCCGAGGAATCCAAGGCCGGCTACATCCACGATTGCGGCTCCCATATTCAAGGTCGCTAGTGCGAGGATTGACGTAACAGCGTAGGGAAGCATATGCTTGAAGATTAGGTTCCCATACCCCGCGCCCAAAGCCCTGGCCGATTCGATGAACGGCCTCTCCTTGACTGAGAGCATAATCCCCCTCACGATTCTGAAATATTGTGGAATGTAACCTATCGCAATTGCTAATCCAGTATTGATCACACCCGGCCCTATCATGGCGGATATCAGAATGGCAATGATGAGCGCCGGTAAAGCATACAAGGCATCTAGTACGAGCGAGAGCAGTCGGTCAATCTTTCCACCGAAGAATCCTGATACGGCGCCAACAATCGACCCCGTTCCAAGAGACATAATTACTGAGCTGAATGCAACGAGAAGAGAGAAGGTAGTGCCGAAACATACTCGGCTGAAGACATCTCTTCCAATCTGATCCGTACCCATAATATGCCCAAAGCTTGGTGGGGACTGCACATCGAAAGTAGTCTTCAGCGGGTCCAATCCCACAAGATTGGCGCAGAGATCCAGCATCAGAACGGAAGCAATGATGACAATTCCAGAGATCAACATAAGTCGTGACGATCTCGGCCACATCCCCAACTTCTGAAGCAACTGCTTCAAATTGAGTCTCAGAATCTCACTCTCGGGTCAACTATGGCGTAAGAAATATCCACTATCAGATTCGCCGCGCTCACGAGCAACGCGAAGAGCACGACACACCCTTGGATTAGGTTGAAGTCACGGTACCCAACGGCGAAGAGCAGTAGCCTACCAACGCCGGGCCAGGAGAAGACAGATTCTGTCAGTACGGCGCCTTGTAATAGGATGGCCACTTGAAGACCAGTATAGGTCAGTATGGGAATGAGCGCGTTGGGTAGTGCATGCTTCTGAAAGACCCGGTCTTCTGAGCAGCCCTTCAGGCTTGCAACCTTTATGTACTCTTCACCCAGGACGTCCACGACGTTCGTTCTAGAGATCTTGGTAAGCGACGCGGCCATGGTCGTACCGAGCGTAAGAACTGGCAGGATCAAATGTAATAGTGCGTCACCCAGGGCACGTGGGTCACGGGATAAGAGGGCGTCAACCACGTACATCCCAGTCACGCGAGTAGCTTCTTCCATCTGACTGGTCTGGCCAGAGATTGGGAGAGCAACACCGGTTTGGACAACCAGTATTTGTAGAGCCAATCCAAACCAGAAAACCGGGATACACCATCTGACCAGGGCTCCAATCCTGATCGAGGCGTCCAGCTTTCCCCCAGCATGCCTGGCCGCGAGTACACCACCATAGACTCCTATAGGGATCGCGAGCAGCGCAGCGCAGAAGGTTAGTTCAAGTGTAGCAGGCAAGTAAGTAGCCAGCTCGGTCACGACAGAGTCCTGCCTCACCATGGAATAACCAAGATCCCCTCTCACCAAGTTGCCCATATACTCAAGGTACTGAATGTAGACTGGTTTGTCCAATCCTAATTGGTGCCTGAGCAGTGCAATCTGCTCTTCTGAACCACCCTTGCCTCCCAACCATGCCGTCACGGGATCGCCAGGCATGACACGCATTATAATGAAAACCACTGTAACTAGAATCAGAATCATTGGAATGGTCAGAAGGATGCGCGAGATAATGTAGGTTCTTAGTCTCATCTCAGACCACGTTTAAAGTCAAAAAAA
>CAYWMG010000378.1:0-4102 GCA_964459245.1 uncultured Candidatus Bathyarchaeia archaeon | reverse complement strand
CTGGCTTTTGGCTCCAACAATTGGAGACGTTAAGTGGCTCTACTTCGGTTTCGCGCTTGCGGGCACAATGGCATCCTACTTCGCAGTGTACACAGTAACTAGACAGAGTTTAGTGGCCGCTTTATCAGGCGCTTGGATGGCATACTTTCTAGAAATCCCTAACTATCTGGCGTATGAGCCGTGGGCGATCTCAGTCTTCTTGATTGGTTTAGCTTTCTTCTTCATGAACCAACATGTTCTGGCTGCAATCATAATTGGCGTCTCGACGCTTTTCTATGAAGTTTTTGCCCCATTTCTTTTGTTCGCATCCATATATTATTTAGTGGTGAGTAGGCATGACTGGCTTTACACTTTTAGGATCAAAAAGAGTAGAAAAATGATCCAGCTAACAGATCATGCCAAGAAGGCGAAAGAGGCTTTCGTGTGGTTAATGGCAACTTTTGTGGTTGGAGGATTGTGGTATCTCAATGGGTTTGTGTCCACCGGAGGAAAACCCCAACTCGCTGACGCTGGAATTCAACAAGCACTGTGGTTCAAACCCGAACTGTTTGTATTGCTGTTTAGTGGCACCCACTTCCGTAATCCTTTGGCAATAGGAAGCTTTAGGGGGATTATTCCGATTGTCTTACTTCCGGTAGTTCTGGCTCTGATTGGTATGACTTTTCTGAATCTAGATGAACGCATCGTTATGTATGCATCTTTTGCATTTATACCAGTGCTAATCCCCTTTGGGATAGTCCGAGTTGGTGCGATTGTAAGCATACCCAGTGTGGCTGAGCGGTGGGCTGTGATGTCGATCGCAATGGTCAATCTCTTCTGGGTAGCCGGCGTCTACATGATTTGCAAATTCGTCTACAGCGGCTACATTCGCGTGGCTTCAGAAGCTGACGCGAGCAAAGCGGGAAAACTCAAGGATATGCGGGAACCAATCTGAGTTATTCGATGAATATTCTCCTGCAGCGTTTTGATTGATTATTCACTGTTCTGACAAATGTCGTCTTCTGTCTAGTAATTTTGATGAATCAGCTCAAGTGAGACAGGGTTGACGACCGCTCTAGTAGAATGATCAATTTTGCGATAGATGGGTAACGCTCAAACTATGTCAATAAACAGCCATCAGTAAATGTCAATGATTTGTCGAAAAAGTTATCGAGGTCACCAAATAATTCAAGTTACAAGATTTCCCGGAATTACGCGATGCAATATATAGCGGAATGAGTTAACGGACCCCAAGGTATGGCATTTGCCCTTTTGTCGAATCTGTGGTGCTGTCTTGGATGCAGGGGCAAGATTCTGCCGACTCTGTGGGACGACCGTTGAACTTCAGGACCAGACTTTTGCCGCTCCGAGTCAACCATTGACTCAGTCTCGGCCTATTGATCGCTTTATGCAGAATCTGAATACTCCGAGCCAGACACTTACCTATTTCAGTTTGAGTGAACGAGCCATTGAGTACGTGCTTCTCCCGGTGTTGCTGTTGACGGTCTTAGCTGTGAAGCTTTGGCTTTCACTTCAATATAGAATGTCCATTTGGGACACGTATGTTTACCTAGCGAATGCTCTAGGTTTCTTAATGGGCAGGAGTCCTAATGATCCTTACCATTTCTTCGAGCTTCTTAGACCACCGCTTCTTCCTTACATGATTGCATTGGTGTGGGGAGTTACAGGGATCAGTTACGATGTCGCAGCGCTCATTCAGCCAATCTTTACAGTCGCTTCCGCGTTCGTTTTCTTTCTATTATTGAAGGAGATGTTTGGTCTGAAGCCAGCATTTATCGGAAGTCTGTTCCTGCTCGTGGCGCCAGAGGTTTTCTTCTGGACAAATCAAATTCTCGTACACGCAGAGGTATTGTTTTTCATGATTACTGCGTACTACTTCCTATGGCGCGGTATCCATGGCAAGGGTAGGTACTCTCTGCAATTGGCTGCTGGTGCAGTGGCGCTCGCGACACTGACACGTTATACGATTGTCCTGTTCGTTCCAGTTTTCCTTCTAGTTTTACTCCCAGTCTTGGTTGTATCGTACAGAAATCAAAGGAGATATTCTTGGATTGATGTTGGCAGCATGGCCCTAGTCTTCCTATTTGTGTGGACGCCGTGGTTGGCTTGGAATTATATGTATACAAAAGATCCCTTGGCGAGTGTATTTGCCGGGGTGCAATTTCTATCGGGAAGTGTTGAGCCTTGGTATTTCTATATTGTGAACATGTCAGAGCTTCTAACTATCCCTGGATGCATACTTCTTCTTGTCGGGTTGATTGACTGGAAGACGATTCGGGATAAAGCCAGGTTATTTCTATTGCTTTGGCTTCTAGTCTTTTTTGCGTTCAGCAGTTTGATCCAACATAAGGAGATTCGATACATTCTTGATTACGCCCCACCGTTAATTGCGTTCGCGACGCTTGGCGTATGCAGGATTATCGGTCGTCTTCCATCTAAGGCGAAAATCTTAGGCTGGATATTGGTTGTGTTGTGGCTTACTGCCTCCTTCTATCCAGCCGTGAACAATAGCCTCTCTGATGCTAGGCAGATGGAAGCGGGGTACGGTTCCTATGGTGAATTCGTGGCTGTCGCTAGTTGGGTTGTTGCCAACACTAATAGGACAACTATTGGCGCTACAGACATTCCAACTGCACTGAGTTTTCAGACAGATCGTAACTACTATTCACTTGAATACTTGATTAACACAGCGCAGGATAGAAGGATGACGGTGGATCAATTAATGTCAGAAGTCGGAGTCAAGTTTGTTGTCGTCAGAACAATCAGCGGTTATGCACAGAATTTCACTCATGATCCGAATAATACGTTAGTGAAACGATTTCCCACGTACTTGGTCTACATGTTCAACTGTTTGAATTGTACCAAATGAACTTGAAGCGCTTATGACGACTCAAGTGGATATGCAAAAATAACTGTTGAGTGTGAGACTGGCACAATGCTTTGTAAGACGCTACCACTAATGAGTTAAGTGAAAATCTTTGCGATTCTGCAGGTCATGTTACGCAGTGCTCGGAGATGATGAGAAAGCCTGCCGTACGTGCGGTGCACACTGGCCCGACAGCCGATCAACTAGCGTCACTATTGAAAGGCCTGTAAAGCGTGAACGTACACACGATCCTAAGGATGGTCAAGCATCGACGGTCTCGACAGAGCCTGTCAAGACTCCTGAATTGAAAGCCAAAGCAACAGAATCGTTCATCATCAAAAGAGCTGTTAAACGTTTCAAGATCGCTGACTTGGCATCCGCACATGCAAAGGTTGAGGCTTTGCGTGCGCAACTTGATCGTCCTAACCTCGTAATACTGGTTCTCCTCGCGATCCTTGCTTTGAAGATCTATTTTGCTACTGGGAGATTGTACCAATATTGGGACGGATACGTCTACCTACTAAATGCGAAATCCTTTGCGGAATGGAATTTTAGGCCGCCGAATTATTTCGAGGCGCTGAGGCCACCTCTCTATCCTTTCATAATATCTAGGCTTTGGCTATTGTTCGGCGAGAGCACTATTCTCGCGGTACTCATCTCACCAATTTTCACTTTCGGAGCAGCTGTGTTACTTTACTTGTTAGTGAAGGAGATGTTCGATACACGGGCTGGTCTAGTCGCTTCAGTTGGATTCTTGCTTTCACCGATTATTATGATAAACACAGATCCAGTGTTTGTTGATGGAGTCGGAGCGTTCTTCGTTACGCTTACTGTTCTCTGCTTGTGGCGTGCAAGATCCAAACCTGTATACTACCTCATGGCCGGAGCAACAATTGGGCTCGCATCTTTAACAAGGTATCCTGACTTGCTCATTGCCATAGTTGCAGTTATCTTCATGCTCATTAACTTGAAAGATAGCCCACAGAACCGAAGGCGCATTCTCACCTGGGTTTCTTTGGGAACAGTGTCGTTTGTCGGATTGTGGCTGCCTTGGTTATGGTGGTGTCAGTCCGTATACAATGATCCGTTCATCAGTTTGAAGCTGGCGTTAATTTCTGGTACCCCCGGCGCACCCGGAATTGGACCCGATTGGCTGTTTTATGTTAAGGGTCTACCTGACTTGATAGCAATGAACATGCCTACTATTTCATCGAACGTTGTAGTGCTTGCGACGCC
>CAYWMG010000377.1:0-2913 GCA_964459245.1 uncultured Candidatus Bathyarchaeia archaeon | reverse complement strand
GCAAAAGATCAGAGAGAGGCTGCACAGTATTGAGGTTGAATACGACAAGTCATAATTATTGTGTTCTCACATTCTACCCATTGGATATTTGATTTCAAGTCTAATGGCGTCCTCCCAATCAAGGCTAGGCGAGAACTCTGTATCTGTAAACATTGCATTGAGGACTGTCACATTCCTATCCTCAACTTTTATTCTCCGATCTGCAAGCCATTTTGCTACTTGTAAGAGTGATTTGCATTGCTGTACGAAAATTTTGTGGCGAACAATATGCGGGTCCTGGCTTTGGTCTAACGGGCATACAGTTTGCATAATGATCTTGCCTTCATCCATTTTCTCATCAACAAACTCTACTGTGCTGCCTACGAACTTAACGCCGTAAGCCACCCCATCATTGAATCCAGTCAACCCTTTGAAGGCTGGTAGCAGAGCTGGATGCAGGTTAATTATACGATCCCTGTAAGTGTCTCGCAAATGGTTATCAAAGAATCCGGTATAAAATGAAAATACGTAGTCGATATCGTTCTTCAAAAGGTATTCCAGTAGTCGAATAGAAAATTGTTCTTCGGTGTGCTCCAGGAATTTTTCGGTACGAACCCCATGTGACTGAGCTTTGGCTATCGCCGGGCACTCTTTGTCGGCAACTACTGAATGCACTATGCCTTTGAAAAATGGATTCTTTAAGGCTTCATTCATAACGGAACCTGCCGTGGAAACAGCGATCACGCATTTCAATCTCTTTGACTTCATGAAAATTCTCTCGTCCTGTATGCAGGAAAATAATCCGATGTCGCCGTGCCCATTGCTTTCACCAGTTCAGAATAGATTTGGTCGTTAAGAATGCGACCACAAAAGTAGACCGGTCGCGTTCCTGTAGCCCAACCTCGTTTGAATTTGGTCAGGCCATCATCAGTGTCGGGCTCAATCCCGGTAGTTCCACCCATATCAATCCAGTTGACTTTATCCGCAAAATACTGAATCAAGAACCATTTCAACGCGTACGAGGCACTTAACTTGTAGCCGAGTGGACTGCATGCCACCAAATGACCGTAAGCAACTTGCCCCTGAACATACCATAGATCCAATCCCACAGTCTCGCCACCCGATGATGCTCTGAACATTACCATCCCAGGAATTCTCAATTGTTTGGCGAAAGCAGATTTCGAGAAAGCTCGAATGCCTGTAATCTTATGCCTCTTTACCAAAAAAGCAAAAAGGTCCACCCACTCTTCGAGGAATCGAGAAGGGTCAGAGCAACACTCAACATTCACTTTCCTAAGGGCCCTCAGAGCAGTGGAGCGATGAGACCTCGATACAAATTGATCTAGAGGTTTGCTAAGATCAATAACGAAATGCTCCTTAAACGGAATGACCACATTAAAGCACCTACGTAAGTAAGCTAAATCATAATCCCCGAATGGGTCAGCGACCAATGATACACTCACCAAGTCCTTCAAATTCTCCAAATCTAAATGGAGATCAGACCAGTTTAGGCAAGAGAATAGTGGATAGCACCCCATCGCGTCGCGATGCGAAGAGCCCTCTATCTGACGAGTCAATACCCATCCGCCACTATTAGGCAATAGACGCGGCGTACCGAATTCAATCAAAGATTCAGCGTACGAAGAATGCAGATACCCTGACATGAGCGTTCATATACCCTCCAACCCAATCATCATTCCATCCCCCCTGCAATCCCAGGATGGAAGTGCCGAAGATATCGACTCGAGATAATAAACAAATCAAGCGTCATATGTTTCTCAACTCAAATATCCCACAATCATATAGGGAAAGGCGCATGTGTACATGAAAAAGCATCTGGATGATCTTGCAATATTCGGTGGCACTCCAGCCTTTCAAGAAAAGCTTCACGTAGGCCGACCTAACCTAGGAAGCCGAGAACATTTACTCAATCGGATCAATGACCTATTGGACAGACGATGGCTCACCAATGACGGACCATTCGTTCAAGAGTTTGAAATGAGAATTGCTGGCATGCTGGGGGTTAAGCATTGCATCGTCGTATGCAACGCGACCGTAGCATTGGAGATCTGTATTAGAGCACTCGATCTCGCTGGCGAAGTTATCGTTCCCTCATTCACATTCATTGCCACTGCACATGCACTCGATTGGCAGAGTATCCAACCTGTTTTCTGCGACGTTGACCCCCAGACACATAACATTGATCCAAAGCGCGTGGAGGAATTGATCACGCCTTCGACTACGGGAATCATTGCCGTCCATGTATGGGGACGCCCTTGCAATGTAGACGCATTGAACGACATTGCTCACCGTCGAAAACTCAAGTTGTTGTTTGACGCAGCCCATGCATTCGGGTGTTCCTGTCAACATCGCATGATCGGAAATTTCGGCAACGCCGAGATATTCAGTTTTCACGCCACGAAGTTTCTGAACTCATTTGAAGGCGGAGCCATAGTTACCAATGACGATGAATTAGCAACCAAGGCTAGACGTATGAGGAACTTTGGATTTGCTGGATACGATAATGTGATATGTGCCGGAACGAACGGGAAAATGAGTGAGGTGTCTGCAGCAATGGGGCTAACCTCACTAGAAAGCATCGAGGGTTTCATTGAAGCCAATTATCGTAACTATGTGGCGTATCGAAGAAGATTAGCTAACGTGCCAGGCATTTCGATGGTGACGTACGACGAGACTGAAAAATGCAACTATCAATATGTCACCTTAGAGATTGAGGAAGCAAAAGCCCAACTCAACCGAGACCAAATACAGACAATTCTATGGGCGGAGAATGTGCTCGCGCGACGCTACTTCTATCCGGGCTGTCATCAAATGGAACCGTACCGCTCTCGTCCTAGAAGCAAAGGCCATCTTCTATGGCAGACAGAGAGACTGTCAAAGCGCGTGTTGTGTCTTCCCTCAGGTACCTGTGTC
>CAYWMG010000376.1:0-2885 GCA_964459245.1 uncultured Candidatus Bathyarchaeia archaeon | reverse complement strand
AGACGAACTCAAATAATGTACCCCAAAGACATAGGCCTCATAATTCTCAAGCTAGCTCTCTCGTCGGGCAGTCAAGTTATCGAGATTGGGACTGGTAGCGGAGCGATGACGATTGCGGCAGCTATGGCGGTAAAACCCTCTGGGCACGTCCATACCTATGAGGCCAGGCCTGAATTTGCTGAGATCGCAGCGAAGAATTTGAGAAGAGCGGCCGTAACTGAATATGTAACCATCCACCGTGCTGATGCCATTAATGGTATTGAAGGCACAGGCTTCGACTGTGCAATCATAGATGTTGGTGATCCTTGGCCATTGCTCCCACTTGTTCACAACGCGTTGGTGGGTGGGGCTCCACTAGTTTCCTTCAGTCCGACTATGAATCAGGTTGAGAAGACAACCTCTTCACTGCATCAAGTTGGTTTTACAAACATTCATACAGTTGAATGTTTCCTGCGCGAGATAAGAGCAGATACGGGCAAAACTCGTCCTGCAACAATCATGGTAGGCCATACAGGGTACATGACCTTCGGCCAGAAGATCGAATGCTCATCAACTCAGTAGAGTCTCAGCCGCTCTGTATGAGTTCAAGCCAGTTGCCGTCGGGATCCTTGATGAATGCAATTTTTGATGATGATCCTTGAAGTGAGAATGGTTCCATGGCTATCGCGACTCCATTCCTTCTTAGAGTTTCAATCACGGATTGTATGTTGCTGACTCCGAACGCGATGTGGTCGAAGTTGTCTCCCTCTTTAATCACTTTGTCCTTCCAGTAAGTGAGCTCAATAGCGTTTCCAGACTCATCCTTCATGAAAGCAATCTCTGCATTGTTCTGTTTCACTTCGCGTCTGCTGGTCAACTTGAGTCCGATATGATTTGTATAGAAGGCTATTGAGCGATCAAGATCGAGAACGTTGAGGCAGGTGTGTAGTATTTTCAAGAAAGATACCTAGGAAAAAGAGAAGGAGGGCTAGGCCTTAAACCCAGCCCCTGGAGTGGTTTATAGTGTTTGGGTTTAGACGAGTCCCTGGTCGATCATGGAGTCGGCGACTTTGAGGAACCCAGCAATGTTGGCGCCATTGACTAGGTTGCCTGGGGTGCCGAATCGTTCTGCAGTCTCGTAGCAGTTCTTGTGTATCTTGATCATTATATCGTGCAGCCTCGAGTCAACCTCTTCTCGGCTCCAACTTAACCGTAGGCTGTTCTGAGACATTTCGAGTCCTGATGTGGCAACGCCGCCGGCGTTTGCGGCTTTTGCTGGACCGTACAGGATCTTGCGATCGAGGAACATCTTCGCTGCATCTAACGTTGACGGCATGTTGGCACCTTCGGAGACGACGTAGACTCCGTTCTTCAGGAGGTTAGCTGCGTCCTTGGCGTTAATCTCGTTTTGTGTTGCACTTGGGAAGGCGCATTGCGCTTTTATGTTCCAGAGTGGATTGTGGTCCAATTTTGGATCTGCCGCGTAATACTTGGCGCTCTTGAATTTGTCCGCGTACTCCTTAATTCTGCCGCGACGTACGTTCTTCAATTCTAGCAGGAACGCTAGTTTATCACGGTCGATTCCAGCCTCATCGTGTATGAAGCCGCTGGAGTCTGACAAGGTAACCGGTTTAGCGCCTAGGTCAAGTAATTTTTCGACAGTGTACTGAGCAACGTTGCCGCTGCCGGAGATTAATGCAACCTTGCCTTTCAGCGTCTCATTTCGTGTCTTGAGCATTTCTTCAGCGAAGTAAACTGCTCCGTAGCCTGTTGCTTCTGGGCGAATTAAAGAGCCGCCCCAGTTGAGCCCCTTTCCTGTCAGGATGCCAGTGAACTCGTTCCTGAGACGTTTGTATTGACCGAATAGGAATCCGATCTCTCGACCGCCAACTCCGATGTCGCCCGCGGGTACGTCAGTGTTAGGTCCGATGTGGCGGAATAGTTCGCTCATGAAGCTCTGGCAGAATCGCATGACCTCGTTGTCGCTTTTACCCTTAGGGTCAAAGTCTGAACCACCCTTTCCGCCTCCCATCGGGAGCGTGGTCAAGGAGTTCTTGAAGACCTGCTCGAAAGCTAAGAATTTCAGGATGCCCAAGTTTACTGAGGGGTGTAGCCTAAGTCCGCCCTTATAGGGACCTATGGCGTTGTTCATCTCAATTCTAAAGCCCCGATTGACGTGCACGTTGCCACGGTCATCTTGCCATGGCACACGGAACATCAAGACTCTGTCCGGTTCAATGATCCGTTCTAGGATCATTGCCTTCCGGTATTCCGGATGGCGTTCAAATACTGGACTTAGTGACTCGGCAACTTCCTGGACTGCCTGATGAAATTCAGGCTCCGCCGGGTTCTTGGCTTTCACTTCAGCCATCAGTTTCGTTACGTATTCATTCATACAATTTCACTGTTGCAGTTTGAATAGCCTAACCGCAAAATCCTCATTATGTATAAAGGCTGTGGGGTAATTTCAGAAGAAACAATGAAGCTTGGCTGAGCCCGACTTGTGTTGTTTTTTTGAAATTTGCAATTAAGTATATATCTTTCATTGGGATCTACGATTATTAGGCTGTGCGGTTATTCGGAAGTGTTTTTCTAGTTCTTAATCAGCCCAGATACGTAACCACCAGTATTCACACTGTAAATTGTTTTACCAGAATTAGCCCGCCTTCCAGTACGCGTCGTATTCTTCTCATTTTCGTTGGAGGCTTACTGGGTTTATGCATTTTCTCTTTCGTGATCTCAACTGCTTGCTGGAGTGAACGAGCGAAGGGTCGCCCAGGACTAGGATCATTCTGTTCGTTTTACTTTACTAGGTGGCATGCTACGCTGCGGCCTTCCGCGGTCTTGATTAGTTTTGGTTCTTCGGTTCTGCAAATGTCCATGACGTAGGGGCATCTCGGATGGAA
>CAYWMG010000375.1:0-5620 GCA_964459245.1 uncultured Candidatus Bathyarchaeia archaeon | reverse complement strand
GTAGGTCATATGATAGGCTGAAATTGAAACTCTCGCTGCCTCTCAAAGTTTGATACCTGGGGGTTATGGTCACCTGATATGGTGAAGTTGGATTCTGAGGGGTCGCCCAAATTGCACCAACGGGATCGTAAGCCATGACGTTGTGAGCACTATCAGGTAATGTCAGGATAATGTTACTCAATGCAATCGAAGGATTGTATACTGCGTAACGGTCATTAATGCTGAGTGACCCGTCCTCTCGAATGATTATGTCCCGTTCGGCATGACGTAAATTGAGCAATTGTTGACTTACGGACCTAATTGGAGCGTAGAAGAATGCTTTTGAATAGGCCTTCCAAGGCTGGTACTTGTTTAACAGTGCTGGAAAACCATTTACTTTCGTAGAAACGTAAGTTGAATTGGGGAGCGTTACGAACGATGAATCTTGTGAAGCCAGAAAAGTCACATTAGCGAACCGTGCGTCTTGGGTGAGTATTGGAGCAGCTGTGAAGTTGAACTCAAATCCTTGCCCAGCAGGTTTGATGAGGTTATTGAATACGGTTGTTACAATGAACTTGTAACTATTGTTCGGGTTGATTTCGTGTGCGAAATTAACACGGACCCAATAGAATTCTGAAGTTGAATTAACATCCAGGTCGATTTTCAGACTTACGCCTAAGTTGTCTTTTGCATCAAGATAATAGAAATCATTTCGGTACATCTTGAGATATCCTAGGTCAAGGGAAGATGCTGGTGTTGTTGCGTTATTTATTAATGTGAAGCTGTCGGCCACGTGTACGACACTATACGGGCCAGGTGCGATGACTCTCTGAATCTCAATAGTTTGATTTGAGTGGGGGGGTGTCGCCGCGTATGCCGGAGCTATAACTCCAGCGAGTAGAGACGCAACAAGCACTAGGAATAGTGCTGAAACGATTGGTTTGTTTTTCAACCTCAGCTAGGCTCCGCTTTCATCGGCTATTTCAATTAGGCTCCCGTCAATAGAACGTTCAATATTTATCCATTCTGTTAGGTTCTCTTCAGGTTTGAATAAGTGAAGAATGCCAGTCTTCCGGAACCGCTCGCAATTTCTTTGCTGGTACTCCTGCGTAGATCATCCTGGGGGGCACGTCTTTGTTTACCATTGCTTGAGAGCCTATGACTGCACCCTGTCCGATGATTATTCCAGGAAACAGAAGAGCGTTAGCCCCTACGCTTGCTCCTCTCTTCACGGTAGGACCTCTCAGCTTGAATGCCTTCTGCATAACATATTTGTCGTTTGTGAATACACAACAAGGCCCAAGGAATACACCATCCTCGACAGTTGAATAGGTGCAAATGTATACCCCTGTTTGAATAGACACATCTGACCCGATTGTTGACTTTCCATCTATTACTGTGTTTGTACCAATCTTGCATCTGCTTCCGATAATGACGCTTTCTCTGATCGTCACGTTATGTCCGAAGGTGACTCGATCTCCAATAGTTACAGAGGAGTAAATTGTGCTGCCTGATCGTATTACGCAATCTTGACCAATGCGAGTTATGCATTTAGATGGAACGACTGCCTTCTTCTGAAGTTCCATCAGCTCGATAGCATTCGGATGGCCAATAACACAGTTAGGTCCTGCGTACGTTCCTTTTCCAATACTTACCGGCCCAGTGATAATGGTGTTAGGCTCTATCAGAACGTTCTCTGCCGTAATGACTTCCCCTGACACGTAAGCGCCAGCTCGTACACGTGTATTATCCCCTAAAAGGTCCGTTCTCGCAACGAAGGCCGTAGGGTCAATCTCGACTTTTCCCATTTAAACACCTCCATAATGTTGATGCTATAGGCATAATTGATTTTGGTCATGAACCGTAACCAAATAATACTTACACTAGACTACTCGGGCATGATTAGAATGGCGCGCTATCACCCATACATCGCGAATAGTAACGAAGCGGTAATAGGACAAATGCTTGCAGAAACTGGGCTAAACTCAATTGATGAACTATTCACGGATATTCCTGAATCGATTCGGTCAAAGGCCACATTGGACCTTCCACCACGTCTGTCGGAAGCTGAAACGAGAAGCCGCGTAGAACGTATCCTGGCCCGGAACACTTCAACAAGAGAAATTACTTCTTTTCTCGGTGCGGGAATTTGGCCGCACCATGTTCCAGCCGCTGTAGATGCACTCATAACACGAGGGGAATTCCTCACCTCCTACACTCCATACCAACCAGAGGTCTCACAAGGTATGCTTCAGGCCATGTTCGAATACCAAAGCCTCATCTGTGAACTTTTGGATATGGACTACGCAAATAGTTCGCTTTACGATTGGTCCACCGCCTTCGGAGAAGCGGCGAGAATGACTGTTCGAATTAATGGACGAACAGAATTTGTTATTCCTCATTACACTCATCCAGAAAGAGCTGCGACTCTGCGTACATTCACTGATCCGGCTGGAATCAAAATTGTGCGGGTCTCGCAAGATCAGCGAAAAGGAACCGTTGATCTATCTGATCTAAAGAAGAAGATATCTTCGCATACGGCCGGAGTCTACATTGAGTATCCATCATTTTTGGGATGCGTCGATGAAGGAGTAGACGAGATCAGTAAGTTAGTGCACGAAGCGGGAAGCCTGCTCGTTGTGGGTGTTGAACCCATCTCCATGGGAGTACTTCGTCCTCCGGGCGATTTTGGAGCAGACATTGTCATAGGTGAAGGACAACCGCTCGGTAATCACCTGAACTTCGGAGGGCCACTATTGGGAATCTTCGCCTGCAGAGGAGAATCGCTGCTCAGACAATTACCGGGACGCATAATTGGAAAAACCCTGACGCAAGACGGCAAACAAGATGCTTACTGCATGGCTCTCCAAACGAGAGAACAGCATATCAGGCGCGAGAAGGCCACTTCGAACATATGCACTAACGAGGCGTTACTCGCTCTCGCTGCATCCATCTATCTATCTCTCCTAGGACCACTCGGGCTCACCGAGCTTTGCGCGGCTATTCTCGATCGCACACAATATGCAATGAAGGGCCTACGTAAAATGCAGGGTATTAGCGCACCTTCAGTTGATGCTGTTCACTTCATGGAATTAGGAGCAAATTTCGACAGAACTAACAAGACAATCTCTGAAATCAATCAAGCGTTGCTAACGTCGGGAATACAAGGGGGTTTAGATCTCAGCAACCTTTTCCCGGAACTAGGTCAGACCGCTTTGTACTGCTTCACGGAGATTCACTCTCACGACGACATCGATATGTTAATTGAAAAACTAACTCACATCGTAGGAGGTTCATAGAGGTGGGTTACAATCAAGCTAGATGGAATGAACCAACCATTATGAGTCTCTCTCCACCCCAAAGAGTAAGCCATCTAGATGAATCTACTAAAGAAAAATTGAACGTGATTCCACAGAAAATAAAACGACGAATGCTACCTTCTCTGCCAGAAGTTACAGAGATTGACGTTGTGAGACACTATAGTCGTCTTTCGCAACAGAATTACGGAGTAGACCTCGGCTTCTATCCGCTTGGAAGCTGCACGATGAAGTACAATCCGAAGGTCTGTGATTCTATAGCTTCTTCTCCTAAGATGCAGGAGATTCATCCCTACCAAGATGCGAAAACTGTACAGGGGATACTTCAAATCATGTACGAGACCTCATCCTTCTTGGCTAACATTACGGGTATGGACAAGATTACGCTACAGCCTGCAGCAGGAGCACACGGCGAGTATACTGGCGTAATGCTCATGCGTGCATACCACGCGGATAGACATGATTCTTTACGAGATGAAGTGATAGCTCCAGATTCAGCGCATGGAACAAACCCTGCAAGCGCCGCAATGGCTGGGTATAAAGTGATACAAATACCATCACGCGATGGTTGTGTAGATAAAGACGCTCTGAAGAGCGCTGTAGGGTCCAGGACGGCTGGGTTTATGATAACTAATCCGAATACCTTGGGCATATTTGAACGCGAGATACTCGAGATAGCTGGCATAGTGCATGATGCAGGAGGGCTGCTCTACTATGATGGCGCAAATCTGAATGCAATTTTAGGAAAAGCGAAACCTGGAGACATGGGTTTCGATATTGTTCACATCAACCTTCACAAAACATTCGCCACTCCACATGGAGGCGGGGGACCAGGGGCAGGTCCTGTTGGTGTTACCAAACGTCTTGTTGATTTTCTTCCAATACCGACCGTAGAGTTTGACGGGGCTCAATATTATTTAGACTACAACAAACCAAAATCAATTGGCAAGGTCAGAGCCTTTTACGGAAGTGCAGCAGTAGTTCTTCGTGCATACGTCTACATACTATTGCATGGTAAAGAGGGACTTGAGACGGTCTCAGAAATCGCTGTGCTGAATTCCAACTACTTGTCGAAGAAGATAAGCAGCATAAGAGGTTTCAACATCCCTTTTGGGGGAAACATTCCGCGAAAGCACGAATTTGTAATCTCCGCATCTCAACTAGCAAAAGAAACTGGAATTAGCGCGTTACAAGTTGGAAAGCGATTACTCGACTTTGGTATTCACCCTCCCACCGTATATTTCCCAATGATAGTTGAAGAAGCCATGATGACAGAACCTACCGAGACCGTGAGTAAACGTGAACTGGATTATGTTGTGAACGTATTTCAAGAAATTAGCAACGAGTCGTATTCCAAATCAACTCAGCCTGCTACGAGTCCTCATTCCACAAGCGTAACAAGAATAGATGAAGCCAGGGCAAATCGTCCGAAAACTATGCAGTTGACATGGAGAAAGAGCAGCCAACAATCCTTTGGGCAAGAGAATGCAACTTGAAGGTTAAAGTGCAGTATTTTGCCATTACCCGTGAATTGGCTAACTTGAGTGAGGAAACACTCGAACTCGAGAACGGAACGGACGTATTGCATATTCTGAAACTATTAGTGGCTCGACATGGGAAATTAAGAGATTACGTATTCGATCCGGAAACAGGTAATCCACGATCAACTCTTCAATTCATGGTTAACGACAATATGATCTCTAACCTAAACGGGTATGCTACCCTCTTAACGGAAGACTGTACGTTCGCAATTATCCCACCAGTCGGCGGTGGATAACTCACCGGAACTTAAAACTCAATTTTCTCCACTTATTCATGAGTGAGGTTGCATGGCCCTCCGGATGAACATTACCCGCTCGAATCGCATTCAAAATATCGGCTACCGCTCGAGAAGGCGAGTCAACTACAGTATAGCAGTCTCCAATTGATTCTGGAATATGCGAATCGCTTCCGCCAACTTCAGGGAGGCCAAATCTATGAGCATCTCTTTTAGCCAACCAATTTGAGAATGTGAACGAGAGCGCGTCAGCATTGTAAGTCTCGACAGCATCAGGCTTCCTCCGAAGGCGAGAGATCCTCACACACTCGCAGACTGGGTCATACGGGTGAGGAATGATCGCTATGGCTCCTTGATCGTGAATTATCTGAATCGTTTCGTCCGCTGATAGACGGGACGGGATTGCTTCTCGAGCTCCGAGTGCAATGACGTGGCCTTCGGCTGAAGACACTTCCACTCCTGGCAGGATGATGACGTCGTCGAAAGTAGGGGGATCAAATCGATCATGTTCAGTAACCGCAACTCCATCTAGACCCTTACTTCGAAT
>CAYWMG010000374.1:0-7048 GCA_964459245.1 uncultured Candidatus Bathyarchaeia archaeon | reverse complement strand
AATCATGGTGGACAAGACTAGTTACATGTTTGTGACTGGCCCCGACGTTGTGAAATCAGTACTGAACGAAGAAGTGACTTTCGAAGGCCTTGGAGGGGCGACAGTCCATAACGAAAAATCTGGCGTCGCACACTTCTTTGCCCGCGACGAGTCGACAGCGGTTCAACTGGCGAAGATGATTCTATCTTACTTACCGCAAAACAACTTGGACGACCCTCCCATAGTCAAGACTGACGACGACCCCAACCGAATGGACTATGAACTTTGCTCAATAGTTCCCACCGACCCAGACAAACCCTATGACATGAAGGAGATACTAACTCGGGTCGTTGACTCAGGCAGCTTCCTAGAAGTACAACCACAATGGGCGCTTAACATCATCACAGGACTCGCTCGACTTGATGGACACAGTGTAGGACTTATTGCGAATCAACCAAAGTTCTACGCTGGCGCACTAGATAATAACTCATCAATAAAAGCTGCAAGATTCATCAGAACCTGCGACTCATTCAACATTCCCATCGTCACCTTCGTTGACGTACCGGGGTTCTTACCAGGAGTGGACCAGGAACACAACGGCGTGATTAGGAACGGTGCAAAACTCCTCTACGCCTATTGTGAAGCCACCGTACCAAAACTAACAATCATCGTAAGAAAAGCCTACGGAGGCGCTTATGACGTACTTGGGAGCAAACACATTCGAGCAGACTTCAACTTTGCCTGGCCTACGGCAGAGATAGCGGTAATGGGACCAGAAGGTGCAATCAAGATAATCTACAGGAAGGAAATCGCGGAATCAAAAGATCAAACTAGTGTAACCAAATTTGCGCAAGAATACCGCGAACGATTTGCCACACCATACGTGGCTGCTGGCCGGGGCTACATCGATGACGTAATCGAACCACAGGAAACGAGACAACGATTAATTCGTGCATTAGAAGCATCCCTTGAGAAGAGAGAGTGGATTCCACCCAAGAAGCACGGGAATGTCCCCCTGTAACTTAACCCTCGAATAACTACGTTGATGATTCCTTGGCACATAAGCTCCTAGTAGCCAACCGAGGCGAAATTGCACTGCGTATAATACGCACATGCAGAAAACTCGGCATGAAAACAGTACTCATCTACTCTGAAGCAGACCAAAACTCTCTCCCACTCGCATACGCCGATGAGCGCTACCCAATAGGAGAGCTCTCACCAGCAGAAAGCTACCTGAACATCGACAAGATCATCCAAGCCGCCGTCGAAACGGGCTGCGACGGCATTCATCCAGGATATGGCTTCCTATCCGAAGACGCGAGACTTGTGAGCGCTTGTGAGGAAGCACACCTAACGTTCATCGGCCCATCGAGCAAGTCACTCGAAAGACTTGCCAACAAGCTAATCGCAAGAACCTGTATGCGCGAGGCAGGAGTACCCATAATTCCAGGCTCGGATGATCCATTACAAGACGAAGATGAAACAGTAGCCATCGCTGACAGAACCGGATATCCAGTGATACTGAAAGCCGTCTATGGCGGAGGAGGACGCGGAATGCGCATGGCAAGAAACGCCCAAGAGGTTCGTAGATTCTTTCGCGTAACAAAGATGGAAGCCGCATCCTCTTTTGGCAGAGATGAGATGTACCTAGAAAAACGCCTCATGGACCCGAGACATGTAGAAATTCAAGCCATCGCAGAGAAGCGAAACAAGATACTCATCCTCGGAGAACGAGAGTGCAGTATCCAACGTCGCTATCAAAAACTCCTCGAAGAAGCCCCTTCAACAGCTGTCTCCGACGATCTCAAAAAACAACTATCAGAAGCCGCAGCGAACGGCCTTGAAGCTGCCGGCTACACAAACGCTGGCACAGTCGAATTTCTCATAGAACCTACTGGACAATTCTATTTCCTCGAAGTCAACAAGAGACTACAAGTAGAACATAATGTAACCGAACTAACAACTGGTATAGACATCGTTGAAGAACAAATCAAAGTTGCCTTCGAATCAGAATCAAACTTGTCACAAAATGAGATCAAGGTAAACGGTTGGGCAATAAACTGCCGCATCAATGCTGAGGACCCAAGACGAGATTTCACCCCCTCACCAGGCACGGTAATTCACTATCATGCCCCATCAGGACCAGGAATTCGAGTAGACTCTGCACTCTACTCAGGACATTTTGTGCCCGAATATTACGATTCACTCATCCTAAAGCTCTCAACGTGGGGACGCCACAGAAGAGATGCTATTGAGCGTATGAAAGGGGCACTTGACGAACTCGAAATTATTGGTATCCCAACAACAATCCCACTACACCAAACAATAATGCAAGATGAACGGTTCATCTCTGGACAGTTCAACACCACATACTTGAACAGCCTCACTCCAAAACTCAATCAGAGACTAGAACAACTTGAGAAAATAGCGGCCGCAGTAGCAGCAGCAAACAGAACCTTCAAACCTCCACAAGACAAACAGAAAGGTTTGCATCGATCGTTCTGGCGCGGAGCCAGGAGATTTCATCACGTAAACAATTAGGCTGGATGAGTTTGCCGAATTATATAGTTCAAACAAGCGACAAAACGTATTCGGCTAACGTGGATACAATCTCCAAACGAGATTCCAAGATAACACTCGAAGGGCGCGCCATAGAATGCACATGCGATCGCAGTGATGAAATTGCTGCGTGGTCAATCACGTTAGATGACTCAAAGACTCATGCAAGATCAAGATCAATGGATTCTGGCCGCGTTGAAGTCTGGGTTGGCGGCTTGCCATTTCAGTTCTCCGTACTACCAGTAGGCCCCGAAGAATTAGCCAATATCGGAAAAGTGAGTGAAAAGCCGCAGAGCGGAGAGATACGAGCCATCATGCCTGGCAGAATAACAAGCATCATGGTCAAGCCTGGGGAAGAAGTGTCAGTCGGCACGCCACTCCTTCTTCTTGAAGCGATGAAAATGCAGAACGAGATCGTATCCCCAAAGTCCGGTAAAGTTGTCTCAATTAAAGTGAGAGAGGGCGCGACCGTGAAGAAGGATTCGATCCTAATTGAAATTGCATAACTATTGGTTACGCAGGTTTAAAGAAATATCTAGCCCACCTAGGCCAGTCTTTTGGAATCACCGCCTCATAGTCAACACGTAAAGGCATTCCGATGGTTATTTCTTCTAATTTCACGTTCTTAATCATTCCCGGAAGATGCGGCCCCTCATCTAGTTTTAAGATCCCCACCGCGTATGGAGCGAGTAATTGGAATTGGGTTGGGGGAAAGTAAATTATCGTGTAGGTGACTAGTTTCCCTCTCTCGTTCAATTCTACCCATTCATACTTATCACTGAGGCAGTTGCGGCATATAGCACGTGGGGGACACATTATCTCACCGCATCGAACGCATTTGATTCCCATCAGCTTACGTTCAGCACAATAACTGTAGAAGTTCTCAATTATTGGAAGTACCTCTCCATGGCTACCTCTTACGAAGTCTTTGCTCACTTCTCGAGTCATCGTCTCTGACATTCTCAATCTCCCCTTTGGTAGATGTGTACAACTCCTGTTGAAGCTGAGCCACCGACGTTCTCTGTAAGACCAATATCTGCGTTAGCTACCTGCCTTCGGCCTGCCTGATTTGTGAGCTGTACGTATATTTCATAGGCTTGGGCAGTTCCCGTTGCTCCGACAGGATGGCCCTTTGCCTTTAGGCCGCCGCTTGTATTGACAGGTATCTTTCCCCCAAGATGCGTTTGTCCTTCATCAATGAGTTTCCCACCATCACCGGTCTTGCAAAATCCTAGCTCTTCATATGCGAGGATTTCGGCTATGGTGAAACAGTCGTGAACTTCCGCAACGTCAACATCAGACGGAGTAATGCCGGCCTGATCATAAGCTTGCTTACCCGCCAATCGTGCTGCCTTCATCGCGCTAAAGTTGCCTCGTTCGAACAAGCTTAACGTATCCTGAGCCTGCCCTGACCCAATAATATTCACGGGGGTATCAGTGAATTTTTTTGCTATGCGTGGAGCTGTAAGTATTAGGCAGCTTGCTCCATCGCTGCGTGGACAGCAATCGTAAAGTTTCAGAGGCCACGCAACCGGTTTCGATGAGAGAACCTCGCTAACGGTTATCCGTTTCTGAAAATGGGCTTTCGGGTTTAAGGCGCCGTGATCATGATTCTTCACCGCAACTTTCGCAAGTTGTTCTTCAGTTGTTCCATACCGGTGCATGTGGTCCACAGCCATCATCCCAAAGATTCCTGGAAAAGAGATTCCGTGCCATTGTTCGAACGGAAAGTCAGATGCCATAGCAAGAATCTCAGTCACACCCGTAGTGCTTACGTGTGTCATCTTCTCCACCCCACCAACAATCACAACGTCATACGCGCCCGAAGCTATAGAGAACAATGCGCTCCTCATCGCGACGCCTGATGAAGCACAGGCCCCTTCGGTTCTGAAAGCTGGTTTCGGCAGCAGTCCAATCCAATCGAGAAATAGAGGAGCAACATGAGCCTGATGTTCGTAGGAGTCACTCATCATTCCCACGAAAAGAGCCTGAACATCCCGTCTAGGGTCAAGGTTGGGACAATTATCGAAGGCTTCCTTTGCAGCTTCAGAGAAGAGTTCCCTGCTATAGAGGCCTTCTCTCACCCCAAACCTGGAGATACCGGCCGAGACTATGCTAGCTATGGGACTTACCAATTCAGCTCCAATCCTGAGAAAGTCGATGTGAATGCGGCTAAATGAACGTTACTTAGGAGAATCTGTGTTCGATATCACCTTCTCCACTTCTTTTTCTGTACACGATTCATGATTCGGCCAATAATGATTTTCAGGGACTGGGATTCCTGGGCCAATTCCCAGTGATCACTAATCTCTCAGATACAACTCGAGCAGTTTAATTGCGTCCGCCAAATGCGTCTTTGAAACGAGCATCGGCATATCCTGGAGCACAAGTCATGGTCGAGATATGGCTTCCCTATGGGGCATCGGAGGTACCCGTTAGAGTTCCAGATGAAAATCTGGTTGATGTTCTCAAGCCTCGAGACGATTCCGTGCCAGAATTAACGATTAATCTTGAACAAGTCATTACCGAAGATGTGGCCACGGCAGCGAAGAATGCTGAACAAATTTGCATCGTCATTGGAAAAAGTAGAAAGAAAAATCTAATCTCGGATACAACAAAATCGTTAATTGCATCCTTTACCAACATCGGAGTCGCGCTAAACAAAATCACTCTTATTCAAACGCCTCAATCAGATTCTATTGATGCTTTGACGGATTTACCGATAATGCATCATTCGCCAATAGACTCCCCCACAGTTACGGTTGAAGGGTCATTTGGCGATTTTACGCCGACAATAAGTAAGATTGCGGCGGAGTCAAAGTTGATCATTGCGGTTGGAGAGCTTATGTTCCACCACTTCACTGAGTACGCCGGTTTATGCGATTTAATCTTTCCAGGCCTAACCTCGGAGAAGACGGCGCGGGAAGAACTCATTCGTAATAAACCGATGGACCCACACGAATTATTCAAAGAACGGATGGCAGTGAGTTCTCTTCTCCAAAACGCCTATGCCTTAGGGATTGTTCTGAAATCGGACATGTCTATCGCAAAAATATCTCTCGGACATTTCAATGATACAGTCAACAGTTTGACTGAGACCGTTAATCAAATGGCATCTATTGAAGCGAGTAAAGCAGCTGAGATTGTGGTCATGAGCGCGGGCGGATCACCATTTGACGAGTCATTATTGCGAACAGTTGAAACATTCCCCGCTGGTCTCTCCGTGCTGAAACGGAATGGTGCCTTGATTGTGGCAGCTGAGTGTTCTCTCGGTCACGGCGATACGGATTTCTACGCATGGTCGAACGAACATAAAGAAGTGAGACATCTCGAGTCACGCTTGCGACATCGATTTAATTACTACGGATGGAAGGCAGCATACCTCTTGAGGGCTCTCACGCGGCACAGAGTATACCTAGTCTCTGGCCTTCCTGATTATTACGTGGAACGAACATTCGGACTGCGATCAGCGAAAACAATGAATGCCGCACTGGAGTCCGCTCAACGTGCCCTCGGAGCGGATTCATCGATCACTGTGATTCCTAACGCCAGCCAAATAATTCCGCGACTCCCTCCTCAAACCGTAGAAGCGCCGCAAGATAGACGATAATCATGAGGAACAAACAAACTATCCTAAGCATTATTGTAGCACTGTTGCTCGTTCTCACATCATTTTATGATATGCAGATCGCGCTCTGGCTGGCGGTGGCATTCCTGATTGTATACAGCTGCGCTAAGTTGAGGGCAAGAAGAAACAAGCAACGCCATCCTCTATCAGGTTGACAGGTATCACATCACCCGTCCAGGATACTCAGAGAACTTATCTCTGCACTATCAGGTCTAAATGCCGGTAAGTTCACCTCTCAGCCTCTCAAGCGGATAATTGTAAGTGATCACGAGCCATTGATCAAGAATGCTATAGCGATAAGCATCCCTATACACGCGATGCGCTTGATCAATCGCATTTATGGCAAGGTCAGAACTCGCAAAGAGCACTGATCTTGCCACCCGAATGCCATTAACATCTGGGGTTATCGATTTGACAATCATGCGAGTATTGTTGAATTGGCTACTGAACTTGCCAACAAAGAGCCCAATGAATGGTTGATCTGACGCTCCAGAAGCGTAAATGCCTCGTCTTACACCTTGCTCGTCGAATAGGTTTTGAGTTCTCGAAGAATATTGGTCAAGGAGTGTCTCTACGGCGTATCTTCCGAATGCCTGGTCAGTACTAACAACGAGCACAGAATAATCCACAATTGCAGCGTATGCGTTAATCAGTTTCTGCTCCGCCGTCGGATTGACCAGCAACAGTCTGTAGAGTGGGTATCCGTCATAGATTGCCTTGGTCAAGTTCATCCTGGTCATGGTGTTGAGAAGGATACGCATTGTATCGTTACTGATTTTGATCACACTCCCTGTCACTGCAGCCGAGTTAAAACTTGATGGAGGTAATTGGATATCGAGATCGAACAAGACGTCCTGTGTGGGTACGTCAAGAGATAACTGG
>CAYWMG010000373.1:0-1931 GCA_964459245.1 uncultured Candidatus Bathyarchaeia archaeon | reverse complement strand
CGACGTTAACCGGTTGCGGGAGATGCTCGTTTAGAGTCGTGACTGGACGCCATTTGCTTCGAACAAACTTGGACTCGATGGCTTCGCGGCTTGGTGAGAGTACTTGTCGCAGTATGGTTGTATTTGTGGATACGAGTATGGATGCGTGCCAGAGGGCGTAATGTGAGTTCAGCGCGCATGCTGCTCCTGAAATTTTTCTGCTTTTGAGGTGGACGGAATTTGGAGCGACGCATTCGCTTTGTAGCCCCATATTCTTTAGTGCAGCGATAATGTAGGATGAATTGGTTTCGTGTAACGTTGCAAGTGATTCGCTTTCCCGTCGGTTGAGTATTGTGAAGTTTAGGTTACCTCCGTCATGGTAGACGGCACCACCACCTGTGAAACGGCGAACGATTGCGATCCCATGCTTCTTGCACAAATTCGTGTCCACTTCTAAGTTCACTTCTTGGAAGCGTCCTATGATGACCGAGGGGGGGTTAATCCAGAATCGTATCGTTGGTTGAAATTGGTGGTTGGCGCATGTGAATATTGATTCTTCTAGAGCTAAGTTTTGATTTGCTGATGAGTAACTGACTTTGAGTAGCCTCCAGCGATTTTCGATGTCTGATTACCAGCTACGACTTAGCGTTAATGCTCGTTTCGGGATGAACAATTTAATTTCGCTTTTGCGAAGCAGGCCGCCTAATTTGGGTATCAAGCCGACTCCGTCTGTTCCGAGTTTACACGCGACTACGTGTGTTGTAAGAGTTAGGGATTCAACTGCTACGATATCCCTTTCGAGCCTCGTTTCACGAATTGCGAAATCGAGTTGTTCTATGGTGCAATTGAATATCATCACGCGGTCTAGACCGGACTTTATCCAGTCGGAAAATAAATCGATTTGTGAGTCCGCTAGCCACCCCGTTAAAATTGGTTCATCATGGCTAATCATTATTATTCGGACATCTACTTTGCTCCCAGGAAAGAGGCAGTATGCTTCCTGAATTTCCTTTACTGAGATAGGTTTACCTTCCGTTAGTTGGGCTCGGAGTGAGCTAAGCTTCACGATTACGTTTACTTGATCTGGAAACTCGATTCCGATATCTACTTCCAGATCATGATTGAATCTGGTTATCTGGCCGCCGTATACGCCGTGCTTTTCGACTGTCTGGAAGTTCGAGTTTGCTACGGGAAATTTTTGTTTTATGAGTTGTTGGAGGATTTCTTGGTCAGCGCCTTGAATGTCGATGATTGCCCAGCCGCGAGGCGAAAGTTCAGTTAATTCCGCTGTTGCTGATAGTTTTCCCTTCAACTTGGATAAACTGTTGTAGAGGGTTGTCGTGAAGGCGGTTGTTGACGTTCGGCCTCTTCTTTGCAGGAGTGTAACTTTCATGCCGTCTCTATCTGCTGAGCTCAGCCTCTAGTCTCTCTATCTTTGACTCTAGCACAGAGACGATTTCAGCATTCTCAAGGCTTTCTAACTGGTTTCCACATTTGGCGCATTTGAACGATGTCTCCATGGCTTCTTCGAAGGGTACTCGTATGTCGATGTCCGTTTTGCATATGAAAAACGTGTGGTTACGTTCGTAATCGAGCCTCGTCTTTAGTTTATCCAAGGCACGTTTCTTTCTGCTTCGAATGAATGCGTCGAGTTGATCAGGTTGCAGTCGCCAATAAAATATGAACCATCCTGTCTTCTCGTCACGAACTCGAGTGCAGGAAACTAGGCCGTGGTCATACAGTTTGTACAGAACCTTCCGAACCGTATTGAGTCTCACTGCACAGTCGTTGGCTATGATTTCGTCTGTGCCTTCACCTAGTTTCTTAAGGCTCTTGATTACCGTAATCGCCTCGTCACCGCCGAAGAGTTTCGCGATTTTGATCAGTTCCTCGTCAAGTACTGACATTGGATCACCATGGATAGGATCTAACAGGCGGTCTTTGCATTAATC
>CAYWMG010000372.1:0-5700 GCA_964459245.1 uncultured Candidatus Bathyarchaeia archaeon | reverse complement strand
CAATACCATAACCTGCTGCTCGCACTCTTGTTACGCACAATCGGCTTTGTAGGATAGAACTACGGCGCCAATTGCAGCAGAAAAAAGCTTGCCATGATGAAATCATACCAAGTATGCGTTCACGTTGTGGCTAATAGGAGTCAATGAGAGCGTCCTGTTCTCATTAGTTGCCTCTGATAATGGATGACGATCAGGAATATGTTTTGTCTGCTCAACTCGAATTTCATGTTCGGGTTGATGTGTGCGAAACAGTGTATCAAGCGCATGGTTTCAAGCTCACAAATTTCAACCTATAGAGGGCCTAAGGCATGGGAGAAGAACAAGAGAGCAAGAAGCAAGAACGTTCAGTAGCTTGGAGTCAATATTATGGTGACAACCGAGACTGGCTTACGAGTCAGATTGATGCATTGGAAGGCATGGACCTGATAAAGGGCGAGAGACGGCCTACGCTAGATCTCAGCTGGGTACTGGGCCTGTACCGCTTAGCAAGAGACTACTTGGACGCATTCGACGTATCTCACACGATGTTGCACGAAATGAAAACTTCAGTGGCACCGTTAGAAAGGATAGCCGCCACGCTTGAGTCTGGAGCGTCAGCATCAGAGGTGAAATTGCCCACGATTCCCATCAATTGGGATACATTGGCAAGTATTTCCAAACTCCCCTCAAACGCCGAATCCCTGGATTACCTCGCGAAGGGTGCCGCCGAACTAGGGAAGGAAGAGACAGAAGATAGCGTCTTAACGCCGAAACGGGCGTCTAGAAGTCTCGGGCCTGTCAGAAGAAAATCTCCTAAATTGGGGAAGAACGAACCGTCGTTCGTCTAAAGCGCGTTTGCACCATCAGAATCACGCACAGAAAGCGAACGTAGGCTTCATAGAACTGTAAGTTCATCCATGAGCCTTGAGATAACCAATGGAAGCCGACGAAGCACAGCACATTGCAGAGTCTATCGGAATTGCCATAAATAAATCGGATAGGGTAGGGCGCGCTCTCGGCATAACACTTGTGAGCATAAGACCCGGCTTTTCGAGAGTCCGAATGAAAGTGCGGGAGGACATGTTGAATGGGTTCAACATTTGTCATGGCGGCATCACCTTCACTTTGGCAGACGTAGCATTCGGGTACGCCTGCAATTCGCGTAACCGAAAGACGCTAGCTCTCACTTGCAATATCAATTATTCAGCTACCGCTGGGGAGGGCGATACGCTTACTGCAACGGCAGAAGAGAGGTCGCTTAGTGGAAGAATAGGAATTTGCGATGTCACAGTTACTAATCAACAGGAGGTGGTGATTGCTCACTTCCGCGGTACCTCTTACGGAACAAGCGAACTTGTTCAGGCTAATCTTCAGCGCTCAACGACAGAGTAGTTATGCCGTCAAAGTTTCCGATGAGTGGCCATCTAGTAACTGTTGGTCAGTGAATTTCTGTGGCCTGAACTTGGCTTTTTCCTTCAGAACTCAAACTTACCGTGAATGCTATGTCAGCGGCTTCATGAAGTTCTGGGTGATGATCGACAATTACTAGTTGAGGTAGTCTCCTGAGGCTTTCGAGGACATTAACTAACTCTCGTCTCCTATCGGAGTCTAAATGTGTTGTGGGTTCGTCTAGTACTAGGAAGTCGAGTTGGCTTAGGGTTTCGCTTAGGGCTAGGAGGAAGGCCATGCTCACTAGGACTTGTTGTCCGCCGCTAAGCCTCCTGGCATGCCTCTTGTAGCCTGCGCGTGTGACGAGGAATTGGTAGTCTTCTGTTAGTTCAAAATTTTCCAGTTCGGCTTCGCCGTATAGACGTTTTAGGTAGTCGTTTGCGCTTTGGGTGATTTTTGTGACGAAGCTTCTTCTCATGATGGGTTGAACTTCTCTGAATGAGGTTCGGATCGTTTCTAGTCGGGATATTTTGTTCTCTTCTATTTTGATTTCTGGTATGAGTTTGAGGAGTTCCGTCTGTGCTTTCTTTGCTTCTTCAACTCGTCTGGTTTGGGGGTTGAGTACTCGTTCTTCGAATATTTTCAAATCGTTCGTAAGTTCTTCCATTCGGGAGTGGGTTCGTTTCAGGTCTTTTGGAAGTGATAATGAGTGGTCGATGACTTCTTGATCCGTCATTGAGGAGTCTAGGGTTAGCAATGCTCGTAGTTGAGCAAGATGTTTTGTTCGGGTTTTGGAGAGTTCAGTATCTTGGTTCTGTTCGATTATGAGTTTTTGTTCTTCTGCTTGTTTTACTAGAGGGATTGCGTGGCCGAGGCTGGTAAGTCTATTCTGGGTTTTTTCTAGGAGTTTGTTGCATTTGTCAGCTTCAGCTTGAGCGGTCTTCAACTCGTTAGTGTAGGTTTCTAACTGCTTGTCCAGCTCTTTGATAGCGTTTTGTTTTTCTGTGAGGTGTGTGTTCCATTCTGTTTTTGTGAGTATGGATCCGCATCGGTCGCAGGCAATCTGTGGTTCCTTGGCTTTTCCTTGGAGGAATCCTTCAACCTCTCTTACCTCTTGTTGTATGGTTGTTTTTTGTGTGGTTGTGAGGTCTAGTTGTGATTTGAGTTGGGCTGCGTGTTTGATTTTGGTTGTGTAGTCGTTGTTTCGATTGTTTCGTTCTTCCGTGGTTTCGTGAAGGTCTTGACTGAGTTTTTGGAGATAGCCAGCGATTTGGCTTGATGCGAAGTCCTTTAGCTCTTTGCGTATGGTGTCTGGCAGGTTGCCTTCTAGGTGTGCGAGGATGTTGTTGATTTGATTGTGGGCGTTGTCTGAAGCTATTTTGGATTTGGTGATTGCTTCTTCTGTAGAGGTGAATTGTTTCAGTGTTTCTGCGCTCTTTTGTGAGATTGCGTTGAGTCTCTCGTATTCGGTTTTTATTGATTTTAGCTCGTTTTCTTTCTGTTCTCGTTGTGTTCGTAATTGTTCGAGGTTTTTCTTCTCTTCCTCTAATGGTTTTGCGGCTTCTTCTAGGCGGGCCTTTTTTTCCTGTTTTGCTTGTTTTCTGATCTCAATCTGGCTGATGGGTCCGTCTCTTCGTCCTAATTCTTGGTATGTGTTTTCTAGTTGGGAGACTTGGAAGAGTTTGTCTAACGAATTTTTTCTCTCTTGCGTCTCTTCGAGGAGGTCGCCGAATCTTCCTTGTGCTACGTGGACTATGTATCTCCATACGGCCATGTCTACTCCGAAGGATTCGAGGGTCTTCTTGACGGGTTCAGGTTTCTTGACAACCTCATTCGTGGCGAGGTTGGTTACTGTGCATTCGTGTTCAGCCTTGCCTTCCGTGGCTCGTTTGAGTGTTCTGTGGATTCTGTAGGTTTGACCCGTGCGTGGGTCATCGTACTCTATGATCACCTCCGCAGCATCCGACTTATCGGAGATGAGTTCGGGTAGGTTGATTTCGGGGACGTCGCCGAGGAAGGCGAAGTCTATTGCTTGTAGGATGTTTGTCTTTCCGGATCCTGTGGAGCCGATTATTACGTTCTTCCCGTTTCCAAACTCGATCTCTGTCTCGTCGTGGCTTGCGAAGTTGTGTAGTTCGATGCGTCGGATCATTCTTTAGGCTTCCACTGGTCTATGATCTCGAGGGCTTCTTGGTGGCTTGCCTTGGTTCTTCTCTCGTAGGCTCGGAGGAGGTTCATCGCGATCTCCGTCGTCTCTCGAGCTGCGGGTCCAAGGGTTGATGTGAAGTATTGTTCAAGTATTGAGTTGAGGTCGGTTTTTGCGTTGAAGGTTATGTTGGTTTTTTGTTCGAAGTTCATGAGCGGATAGTCAAGGTAGAGCATCTTCTCCCGCATTGAGAGTATCTCGCGCAGGTCAATCTCGGTTCTTGAGCTTGATGGGTGTAGGGTGCCTGAGAAGACGGGCCGGAGTATGGAGTGTTCTGAACTGTTCTTCATGATCGCCTGTTTTGCAGCCTCTGTAACTTGGCTGGCTTTCGCGTTTTGAAATTCTATCCGTATATTTCTGACGTCGCGGGCCTGTCGAGTGATGAAGTTTGCGTTGATGATTTCTCCGCTGACTTGGACAGAGTAGTATCCGTGTTGAATATTTTCCCGTGCGTCTTCTATGATGTGGCCGTCGTCAGTGAAGTTGTATTTTATGGTTGGGGCGTCGGCGAAGCTCGTGATCTCGGGGGAGCCGGGGTTATAGATGTGCATCTGGCCGTGTTCCCAACGTTTATGGTTGTGGCCTTGGGCAACGTAGTCTACGAGGCGTTGGGATAATAGTTCGTTGATGGTTTCCGTTTTCACGGTTGGACCGACCTGGTTTGGGGTGCCCGAGATTGTTCCGTGGATGATGAGGATTTTGAATTCTGGTCCTTCACGCATGGTTCTCTTGAGTTTGAGGAGTTCGGTTTCTTGGTTTATTCCGTGATCTCCTAACCCATAGATGATGATCTTCTTTCCTGATTTTGTTTCATACTTGAAGGGTTCTGTGTCTGAGTCTAATCTCTTGACTAGTCCGAGTCTCTTGTCTAGGACTGTGAGGACGTCGCCTCCGGCTTTGTCGAAGTAGGATTCTGGTTTGTCGTGAGAGCCGGGTACGACTAGGAAGGGTATTCCAGCGTTTTTCAGTTTTGGTAGTTCTTGTAGGATGCGGTTCCATGCTGCTGTGGGTGGGCGTGGTCGATCCACTAGGTCTCCGCCGTGTATTACGAAGTCTGCTCTCTGCGTTAATGCTGCTTCAATGATTGAGGCGAAGGCTTGGCCGTATACTGGGATTTGGATGTGTTCCAGTCTTCCTATAGCTGGCCAGTTGAGTCCGAGGTGTGTGTCGGCGAAGTGGATGAACTTGAAATCTGGTTTAGCGTCAATAGATGTCGAAGTAGTCACCTGCTGGTGCGATTGGTTTTGGAGGCGTTTTCTCTCCATCCTCCTTAAGCCCGCTTAGGTCTGGTAGGATTTGAATCTCAGCTCTACGCTTGTATGGGGAGAGAGCGATTCCCAGGTCATTTGCGGTTACGTGTTCAGTTCGGGTGTTGGGAAGGTGTTGGATTCGGGTTATGATCTCGTTGAATTCCTTATGGGTCTGGTAGGTTTCCAGGTTGGTTACGATTATTAGTTTCTCGCGGGCGCGGCTTAGGGCTACGTTCAAACGGTTTGGTTCCAGTGTAAACCCTACCTCGTGATGTGGGTTGGCTCGTACCATGTCGAGTATGATTATGTCTCTCTCTTGTCCTTGGTAGCCGTCCACTGTTCCCACGATGTTTCCTCTTCCTATAGCTTTGGTGAGGACTCTTTGTTGTTCCTTGTATGGTGAGATTAGGCCGATTTGGTTGTCGTTGATTCCGGCGGATTTGAATGCGGTGAGTAGTCTGATGTCCACTTCTCGGTTGGCTTGGTTGTATGTGCTGGTTCCCCGGTATTCTTCTATTCCTTCGACGTCAACGATTCCAATTATTACATTCGGGTCGAGGATTCTGTTGAGTTGTGGGGGTTGAACCTCTTTGATCGCCTCGTAGAGTGGGGTTCTAGACTCGATTAGGGGGGCGGATTCTAGTCGGTTGCCATAAAACGTATCATCGATCAGGTCGCAGATTTCCTGCCGCATTCGGTATTGGACTCTCAGATCTCGAATTAGTCTTGACTGTAGGTTATGTCGTTTAATGGTGGCCTGCGCGATTTCTAGGAGGCTACTAATTGGTTTGTGCATTTGAGAGACTGGCGGAAGCTGTTTGTCGTCTCCAATAATTATCGCCTTATCGCCTTGGATCAATGCGCCAAATGCGTCTT
>CAYWMG010000371.1:0-4705 GCA_964459245.1 uncultured Candidatus Bathyarchaeia archaeon | reverse complement strand
GTGGATCCTGTACGACATAAAACGTTCGTCGTCAGGGCTACTAGTTACTCGTTGAGTCAAAACAGTCGAATTGTTGTTTACCGCATCAACCGTGCTCATAGTCGCCACCACTTCCCTATCCGTAAGCAGGAATACGGGAGAACGAAATCTCTCAGCTAACTGGAACGATCGGACCGTGAGTGAATAGCATTCCACAGGATTAGTTGGGCACAGCGCAATAATTGGGTAACCTCCAGACGTGCTCCATCTAACAAACTGCACGTCTCCCTGGCCGACGGTTGTAGCACCGCCGGTTGCGGGTCCAAGACGCATCACATTTACGATAACTAGAGGAACTTCACCCATTATTGCCAATCCAATATTCTCGCTGTACAAGCTCATACCTGGACCGCTCGTAGCAGTCATGCACCTAGCCCCAGCCATCGCTGCGCCGATGCACATGCCTAATGAAGCGATCTCATCTTCACCTTGAATAGCTACGCCCCCGTGTGTGGGAAGTTCTCTAAACATGTGATTTAGTATGGGTGAGGCTGGGGTGATCGGATAACCCGCGAAAAAGTTACAGCCAGCAGCGATAGCCCCTCTAGCTATTGCCCGCGCACCGTCAACAAACTCGCGCATTGGACGTTCACTCCATCACGAGTTTGTGGCATAAGTCGCGGCATTAATGGTGACGCCTGTTTATCACTAAAGGATAACTAATCTCCAAGAAATACTTGAAAATTAAAGGAAAACAAGAAAAAGAGGGGAAGGCCAGAGCTAGTCACGAGAGTTTTGCCAGAGAAATTCGATTTTGCTAGAACAGAACTCGATACCCTGAAGGGCAGGGCATATTACTACGATCTTTCTCCCAAACAGCTTGGATATGACAGAGACACGCTTCCATTCTCCATCAAAATCTTGCTTGAGAACGCGTTAAGATTCGCTAGCAGGAATACTGGTTCGGCGGAGGCGGTTCATCTTCTGGCGGATTGGCCCAAGAGTGTTGGCAAAGATCTCCCATTCATGCCCGGCAGAGTGCTCCTGCAGGATTACACTGGCGTTCCATTGATAGTGGACCTAGCCGCGATGAGAAATGCAGCTGCCCGTCGCGGTTCAGATCCGAAGAAGGTGAACTCACAGGTACCGGTTGACCTAGTTATTGATCATTCAATTCAGGTTGACGCTTGGGGCGGTGACTCATCAATATTCCTAAACTTGGACAAGGAATATGAGAGGAATTCTGAACGGTATTCTCTATTGAAGTGGGCGCAGAAATCATTTGACCGCATGAGAGTCTTCCCACCCGGCAAAGGAATCTGTCACCAATTCAATCTCGAGTACCTCGCGAGTGTAGTGACCATAGACCAATCGGATGGGAAGCCTGTTGCGTTCCCAGATACGCTTTTGGGGACCGATTCACACACAACCATGGTGAACGGTCTAGGCGTCCTCGGATGGGGTGTTGGTGGAATAGAAGCTGAAGCTGTAATGTTAGGCGAACCGTACTCCTTCACGATTCCAAGAGTAGTTGGAGTCAAACTAACTGGTGAACTCCCAGAAGGAGCAACGCCCACCGATCTCGTTCTCACAGTGACCGAAGCACTCCGAAAGGAGAACGTAGTAGATGCCTTCGTGGAATATTTCGGTGACTCATACAGTAAATTGAGTGTGCCCGATAGGGCCACCATTGGTAATATGTCTCCGGAATATGGTGCTACCGTAGGATTCTCTCCCGTGGACAACTCAACCTTAGAATACCTACTTGGTACCGGGCGAGATCCTGCGTATGTAGACTTCGTCAAGAAATATTCTCAAAAACAAGGACTCTATGCCCATCATGACCATCCTTACGCGAAGTACTCTAAGATAGTAGAGATAGACCTGTCAAGCATTGAACCCTCCATCGCTGGACCTCGCAATCCAGAAGAGCGGATCCCTCTCAAATCTGCACAAAAGTCAGTGCTAATGCTTCTTGACCAGTACAGAAACAAATCAAACAAACCCTCCTCGCCAAGGCCCAACGGCCATTTAACGGATGGGTCCGTAGTGATTGCCGCCATAACGAGCTGTACGAACACCTCAAATCCGACAGTAATGTTAGGCGCAGGATTGATTGCAGCAAAAGCCGCCAAGTTGGGCTTGAAGACGAAGCCTTACGTCAAGAGCAGCATGGCCCCTGGATCAAATGTTGTGAAGGACTATCTCTCAAGAGCTGAGCTTTTGACGCCACTTGAAAGTTTAGGATTCAACATTGTCGGATACGGGTGCACTACTTGCATTGGAAATAGCGGACCGTTAGCTGCAGAGGTTGAGAAGGAGGTGCGAGAAGAGAATCTGTATGCAGTTGCCGTGTTGAGCGGGAATAGGAATTTTGACGGGAGAATCCATCCGTTAGCAAGAGGATCATTCCTAATGTCTCCAATGCTCGTTGTCGCATACGCCTTAGCTGGTAGGGTAGACATAGACTTCTATAAAGAGCCGATTGGAACTGCAAAGGACGGAAGCAAAGTATACCTCAAAGACCTCTGGCCAAAACTATCAGAGATCAAAGAACTCGAGAAGAAAGCTCTATCTCCAGACCTCTTCAGAGAAAGATATGTGCACGCCCAAGAGGGAGATGACAAGTGGCGAGATCTAAGAGCCCCAACCGGAGAAGTATACGAGTGGAACGAGAAATCAACTTACATTAGAGAGCCCTCCTGGTTCGAAACTAAACGAGGGAATCAGGAGATCGAGAACGCGCGAGTGCTGGGAGTATTTGGTGACAAAGTAACTACCGATCATATCTCACCCGCTGGAACGATTCAAGCTGACGGTCCTGCTGGGACCTATCTTAAGCAGCATGGCGTCCTGCCCTCGATGTTCAGCTCCTACGGCGCTAGGAGAGGAAATCATGAGGTTATGGTAAGAGGAGGATTCAGCAACATTCGACTAAGAAATGCGCTCGCGAAGGGAAAGGAGGGCGGATGGACAACCCACTACCCATCTGGTGAATTAATGACAATCTATGATGCGTCTATACGCTATCAATCGGAAAAGGTTCCGCTCATCATCCTTGCAGGGAAACAGTACGGCGCTGGCAGTTCAAGAGACTGGGCGGCGAAGGCAACCCTGATGCTGGGAGTGAAGGCGGTAATTGCTGAGAGCTACGAGAGGATTCACAGGAGCAATCTAATCGCAATGGGCGTCATGCCTCTGGAGTTCTCTAAGGGAGAGAACGTGAGTAATCTTGGACTTGACGGCACCGAACAGTACACTATTCCCGGCCTCGCAAGCATATCTGGAACCAGGAGGACACTGACTGTTCACGCTACATCACCAACGAAGAAAGTGAGCTTCAAGGTGGTTGCCAGGTTAGATAATGAGATGGAGATTGAATACTATCGCTCCGGAGGCATTCTCCCTTACGTCTTCAATAAACAGAGTGCTTGATTCCACGCCATTTAATTTTTAAAATGTTCCCAACCTTTCTTCTTTACAAGTATCATACTTCGACCGTGTTTAATTCGCACTCCGCGGAAACCTCTAGTAACATACCCAATCTGTTTCAAACGACCATTAGCCGCTCGAAATGCTTTCTGAAACTTCCTTGGGTTCACAGTAATGATCAGTTCGTATTCTTCTCCTCCGTAAAGAGCCAAGTCAAGAGCACGCAACCGGTACTGCCTTGCAAAGTCGGTTGCGGCATTGCTGACGGGAACATCTTCCACCACAATTCCTAACTGACATGACTCAGAAAGTTGGTGTAGAGACCAGGCCAGACCATCGCTTGAGTCTATGGATGATGTGATCGTCCCTGAAGCTGCTATCCTCAATCCTAGATCAAGCTGGGCACGTGGAGAGTACAAAGCTCTGTATAGGTCCCGATGCAGCTTCTCTGGTCGTTCTCCATGTTCGAGAACTGCTCTTAGCGCGGCTGAGCTTGAACCGAACTCTCCGGTTACCGCAACCAAATCACCAACCCTCGCGCCGGTACGAAGTATCAGCTTCTTCGCGTTAGTAATAGCAAACAACGCGATCGATATTGTCAGATCACGTGATTCATTCGTGTCGCCACCCACGATTGGAAACTTGTAAGCCTTCGCTGCCTCACTGAGGCCTCTCGCTAATTGTTCTATGTCTGACCGTGTTAAGCTATGAGGCAGTCCAAGCGCGACTAGACCTGCAAGAGGTTTAACCCCTTTTGCAGCTAGATCACTTACATTTGCAACAACCGCCTTCCAAGCAGCTTGTCGCAGAGTCATGCCAGGAGGCAAATCAGTGCTTCCAACCAGCATGTCCGTCTTCAAAACTGCAACCTTTCCACCAGGAACCCGAACGGCTGAGATGTCATCACCGAAACTCACTACAGTCCGCCGGCTGTTGCCCAATGCTCGTTCCATTATGTGGATAATGCCTAATTCTCCGAGATCACTGAGTAAGACCAATTCAATCCTAATAGCATCTGATGTTCGCGTATTTTGAGTGCGCTGATTTGATATGTCAAACAAGTGAGCGAGTCAGCTTGAAATATGAGTCATAGTTGGCTATCTACTCGTTTACCATTGAAAATTGTCCGTTTTACACATAAATCGAGGACAACTTACGGAGTGCTTGAGTCCGATAGCAAGATCATCCCAGTGGATGGAGACATCTTCGGAAAGTGGTCTCGCGGAAATGAAACAATCAACCTTGCCAACGTCCACCTGCACGCACCAGTGCAACCACCGAACATACTAGCGAT
>CAYWMG010000370.1:0-1998 GCA_964459245.1 uncultured Candidatus Bathyarchaeia archaeon | reverse complement strand
ATCTCAACCCTCATCTCGAAGGGATCCGCAGATCAAGTAGATGGAGACGTCTACTTTGACGTATCCAGTTTTCCAGATTATGGCCAGCTCTCCCGACAAGATATCAACCAATTAGTGATGCACAGAATTGATCCCGACCCCAGAAAAAAGAACATTATAGATTTCGCGTTATGGAAGAGCCAGAAACCCCAAGAACCTGCTTGGGATAGCCCTTGGGGAAAGGGCCGTCCAGGATGGCATATTGAGGACACAGCAATAACAGTGACTTACTTTGGTCCCTCATATGATTTGCACGGCGGAGGGTTGGATCTAATCTTTCCACACCATGAGGCTGAGATTGCGCAAGCCGAATCCGCCACTGGATCAAAGCCATTGGTCAAGTATTGGATACACAGCGGCCTCTTGACGGTGGACGGTAGCCGAATGGGTAAATCCATGGGTAATTTTATCACAATCAAGGACGCACTCCTCAAACATGATCCTGAGACTCTGAGATTATTTTTCGCCATGAGTCATTATAGAAGCCAACTCGAGTACAGCGAACCTAGCATCTTTCAGGCTGAGCAAGTGCTTAAGAAACTCCGAACGGTGTACGTTCAATTCAATACAATTCTAGGAGCTTCAACAAACAATCCAACGGACCCAACCATCCATGCTGAAGTTTTAAAGATAATCTCAGAAGCGAAGAGTAGCTTCAACGAAGCAATGGATGACGACTTTAATACGCCTAGAGCTCTCGCATCGATCATTGCATATTCGAAGAGCGTGGAACCCTATGCAACACGCCAGTTAGATAGGCAAACGGTAAAGTCAGTCCTCGATGCGTTCAACTATTTTGGCGGGATTTTTGGAATCTTTCGATCCGAGAACACTGGAATTAACGTTACGTTCGAGCGATTGATAAAACACCTTGTAAGCATGCGCGAGGAGGCAAGGAAGAAAGGTGACTATGAGGCAGCAGACAATATTCGCGGTGTCCTGAAAGCGGCTGGAGTAGTCTTGGAAGACACATCCAGCGGGGTTCGATGGCATATTGAACCTACAGTTTAACAGACGAACTCATCATGACTGTTTGTATCCTATCTTCCGCAACAAAATCCTTCTGTCTTTCATATCCTTCTCTGTTTCAATTCCCTTCGTGGAATATCCATCGATAACACCGAGGACACCTCGACCCTGTTCCGTCTCGGCAAGTATAACTTGAAACGGGTTTGCCGTAGCTAAGAATATGTTACACACCTCAGGAACGGCTTTCACTTTATCGAGGACATTAATCGGGTACGCATTTCGCATGAAGATAACGAATGTGTGGCCAGCCGAAATCGCTGAAGCAGTTTTCGACGCGAGTTGCTGAAGATCAGCGTCGTTTCCATCAACACGCACCAGACAAGGTCCACTTGCTTCACAGAACGCAACACCAAATTTGATAGTTGGCACTGCGTTAACAAGTGCTTCATAAAGATCCTCAACACTTTTTATGAAGTGACTTTGACCAAGAATTGCATTGCATTCCTCCGGAACTTTCACGTCAATGAGCAAAGTCTTCATACTAATTGATTATCCCGCATGAGTTGAAAATCTTTTCGTACATATCACTATGATAGGGTACGCCCCTAGTAAGATTACGAAATTTTTCGCGAGCTAAATAACCTGCATAACTATCCGGCGGCTAATACGATAGCAATCAATAACTGGGAAAAGTTCGCGTGGCGCTGATCTATAGAAGATCCCTACACCGCTTTTGCATCACTTTTCCAACTCACAGTCTTAATGCACACGAATCTGAAAATATAACGACACTAAATCGTTCGCGTGTGACGCCATTCAGTGTTCTATGGAACTGCTGCACAACCCATTTCTTAGCTCGGTAGTTTGGGGGGTTGGTTTTGTGGAAGTGATCATTGCTTTAGAGCATGGGAGTGAGACGCATTTTTACTTGATCTCCTGATTCATCTATGTCCACTGCGTGAAGGCTGATTCGTGGCCTTACACCATAGA
>CAYWMG010000369.1:0-4108 GCA_964459245.1 uncultured Candidatus Bathyarchaeia archaeon | reverse complement strand
TCTCCGAATCCACCGCCCATGAAATTGCCTGGCGCATTCGGGTCGCCACTGTCACCAATCAACACCCGCACATTTTGTAGAGGAACGTTCAAGAAATTAGCTAATGATGCTTGCGCAGCGTGAGCCCACTGGTTGGAACTCCATATTGTGAGCTTGCCAAGGTTCCATTCAGCTACTGCAGCTCGTGGTTCTAGGCTGGCGTGTTGATAAATCGAGGTCTCATACCTATCTTCCACTACCATCTCGGCTTCAGCGAAACCTTTCTCTACGTCTCCGAGCTTGATCGTGATCGTAGGCGGCACGGGGCCAGTTTCAACAGCATACCCTCCGAGAGTCTGATTACCGGTATCGTAGAGTTTAATCGCGTTAGGCTTCATGGATTCTTCTACGTTCAGCAAAGTTGGTAACGGTTCATATTGCACCTTTACAAGTCGTGTTCCATCCTCAGCATCTTGTTCGCTTCGTCCCAAGACCGCAGCAATAATTTGACCAGCGTATCTTGCGCGTTCTCCGGTTGGTACGAATAGTTTGTCTCGTCTAGCTCCAGTTGCAGGGAACGCGGCGGGCATGTCACGGTATGTTAACACTACATACCCCGCTGTTTCCGCAGCATTCACATCAATGGATTTTACAATCGCATGTGCGTAGGGAGATGTGACTAACCTTGCCCAGAGTTGTCGTGGGCGGTTAACGTCATTGGTATATTTGGCTCTTCCAGTGATTCTTGCAAGAGTATCAACTCGACGCACATTCGGGTTCCCAACTAGTCGAAACTGTCCAGACGCCTCTCATCCACTCCTCAACGTTAGGGCAGCGCGTTGGACGGCTTTTATCTGGTTGTAGTATGTTCCACATCGGCACAGGTTGCCACTAAGCCCATGACGAATCTCATCGACAGAAGGGTTGGGATTACGTTTCAACAGCGCCGTCGCGGCCATAATAAAGCCTGGAACACAGCTGGCACACTGGGCTGCGTCCTCGTACCAATTGGATCGTTGAAGTGTCTTGATGACTGGATCGAAATCGTATCCTTCAACGGTTAGAACCTCAGCTCCCCCCATCCTAATCGCGGGAGTTGTGCATGAGTACCGTAATTGACCGTTAACGATCACGGTGCAACCTCCACATTCAGCTCGATCACACGGTCGCTTGGTGCCCGTCAAATTCAACTTCTCACGCAAAACGTCCACCAGCATGTCGCGAGGTTCAACCTCTACCACGTGCTGTCGGCCATTCACCTGAAACGAGACGTTCTTCTTGAGAGTTGGTTCAGCAGAAGGAACTCGCAAGGAGACATGGGAGGACTCTGCCACTAAACCAGCTGCTGCAAGGATGGCTATTCCGCCTGCGGCAGCCGTGCCTTTAAGGAAGTTCCTTCGTGACAAGACGTGTGAACGTGACGGCCTCCTCTCAACTCTTGTTCTCGGACCGGCCAATAATTCTCAGGAAATCCAGCGGCGAGGACACTTTAAGGAGTTTGCAGCATTTTTCAAAGTAGAGCATTGCGTTCAGTCTTTTATATAGTGGCCATCTTCCATCCTGATGATCTGAAATGGTTCAAGCGCCTGTGCGCGTTGAATCTACGTTAATGGGTGCATTCCTGCTCCTATTCGTGGTAGGGTATGGGGTGCATTGGCTGCGGCGTGCGTTTCGGCAACCTACACCTACGGAGCGATCTGGACGTCCTTCCACGCATCTCCTACTCATGTTCGACCTGGTGCAACGCATTTTCCACTGGTCCAACTTTGTAGCGTTAGGAATAATGACCCTGACGGGAATGGCACTCTTCATTCCAGGGCTGCTCAACCCAATACTAGAACCAATCGGAATAAATGGGTTGACAGACAAAATTTACTGGCACGCCACTTCCGCATGGATCTTACTCGCACTCATTCTCGTCCATGTAATTTGGGATACTCTAGTAGCTCGGGGATGGTGGAACATTTGGCCGACACGTAGAGACTTCTCTGATGCCCGAACACGAGCTAGCAACTTCTTAGGCCTAACTCATGCTTATCCTCGCAGCCCCAAATACGACATTTTCATGAAAGCCTTCCATTGGGTCCTGACTGTGTCCTTAATGATCCTCGGAGTGACGGGCTTATACTTCTGGAACCCATACGGGCTCTTCCCAGCGCTTTCCTATCAGACTGAATTTCTATTTCGCATCGCACATGACCTATTCGCTTTCTTACTTGTAGGAGTAATAATCGGGCACATCTACTTTGCCTTGCTGCCTGTAAACTGGCCAGTGCTAAAAGGTATGCTTGCTGGTTTCATCACGTCGGAAGATTATTTGAAACATTTTGGCGTAGCCAAATGGAAGCCTAAAGCATACGCGACGAGTCAGGCTCGGTTGATTTCCACCTTCAAAACGAGATCTAAATCGTAACTATCAGCGTCACGTTTTAATGGGAACATTTATGGCAGCAAATAATGTATTCTCAAGACTGCGTGAGTGTTAGCGTTGGACGTTAACCTGTTCGTTCAAGAAATGTTCAAAACGGAGCCGAAGATACGATACGTTGCTGTGATTGAGAACTTTCGCATAGTTGGATACAAGCAACGTGAGGGCCTCACCCTTAACACTCCGACTGAGATTATTCGAAACTACGTCTCAATAATGCCTCCTATTATGATAGATTCTGTTGCGAAACTATCGCCATACCTTGGAGAAGCTGAATTCGTAATTGTTCGTTACGCCAAAGTGTTGCACGTCTATTTCCGGAAAGGCAACATTGTAGTGGTAGCAAGTTTTGATCCGGATATCTCAGAATCGTTATTCGCCAAGATCACTGAAGGCTTCAACAGGTTAAGTCGTCAATACTTGTCATGAATGTTGAAGGCCGTGTTGCGTTACGTTATTGGGAAGCTTTCAGGAAGGCTTTGCCTGAATGGCTGGACTTTCATGGTCGTATGACTTCGAGCCATCAGTATAATGCGTCGGGCCCGTTTAATGTAGCTTTGAATTATGGTTACGGGTCTCTTGAGGGTACAACGAATTTCAGCTCGTAAGATATTTATTGGCAATTCGACAGATTGATCGCTTGGCGGAAATGGTAAAACAAGTAGTCAATACATCCGAATTGCCGGAGTCGCCGTTCTATAGCCATGCAGTAAAAGCTGGCGGTCTCATATACCTGTCTGGGTTCGTCGGCATCAATCCGAGAACGAAGAAAATTGAGGCCGATACCATTGAAGCCCAAACTCAGCAGGCAATTCAGAATTGTGAGACTGTCCTTAGGACTGCAAGATCGAAGCTTGAAGATGTAGTGCAAGTCATCGTTCTGCTTCGAGACCCTGCTGATTTTGATGGCATGAACGGGACATATTCAAAATACTTCAGCAAGGACCCACCAGCTAGAGCAGTTGCGAAGTTGGGAGTAGAGATTCCAAACGTGAAGATCTCAATTATGATGACTGCACGCGCCAATGAATCGTGATTAGGCCTCGAAGGCTAATCAGTCAGCTTCAAAAAAACCAAACACGTTCTCTTCCACACATGAATCCAACAACCGAACAAAACCACCAACCATCATTCGTCGTCCGTTTTCAGTGTGTGTGTATGCTGGTGCGGGCTGCAAAATTTGATTGGCGAGTTGCATTGAAACCAACACGTTTCGAGTTAACAATACGGTACAAGTGTCTCATGAACCTCGTAAATGGTTTCAGCTTATCATATACTACATTTTAGGTCGAATTCGAAACCGTTATGAACCATCCTACCCAGCGTATAACTGAGCGTCGAGTAGGGATGGCTTCTAGACGTGCGAATTCCATAATTGCTATTTTAATAATCCTCTTAATCCTGGTAACTTTAGCATCGATCCCATCGGTTCCCGAGATCACCGCGTCTGTTCTAATCTCTACCACGCCTAACCACCATCCAGAGATCACTCTAGTCTCAATCGTTTACCAGAGAGTCTCTCTTCTCGCCTCCTTATCTGAATCAAAAGATAGAATCCAAGTCTCATCATCTGCTAGCGCTTCCGCCCCATCCCTGTCTCATTATTATCTCAGCGTAGTCGTTGAATATCAAAATCGAATGGTGACTCAGGGAGGATCTGACCTAAGCGACGGTTCGTATGTGATCAAAGCATCATTTTGG
>CAYWMG010000368.1:0-4224 GCA_964459245.1 uncultured Candidatus Bathyarchaeia archaeon | reverse complement strand
CCTACGAGGTCACCCATTCTACCGAAAATTATGCCTCCGACTGGCCGAGCTACCCAACCTACCCCATAAACAGCGAGGGTGCTCATAATGGCAATGTATGGATTTCCCGGAGGAAAGAAATTCGCGGCTAGCACCGATACTAAGGAACCGTAAATTAGGAAATCGTAAAAATCCAGTGCAGTACCCAAAGTAGCTGCAGCTACAACCAACCGTATGCCTGAAAACTTAGTCGACAACGTACACTACGATCAATGTACCGAAAGAGTAAATATATATCCATTCCGGAATATTCTTTGGTTTGTTTTAGAAATACTGGTGCCATAACGTCAGTCAACCAGAAATGTTCCAGAAAAATCAGTGACCTAAGACACAAGATTAAGTCTATCATGCAAAGGTATCTCGCATCTTCGAGACCTCGTGGACCATTCAGGTCCTTGATAGTTTTCTGTGTTGGTTTAGGGTACTAATTGAGTGGTAAGTTCTCTTATGTCTTGCAGTTTTTCTATGGTTTCTATTTTTCTAAAGAGTGGATTGATTTTGTTTTTATGCAGAGAGAAGCTTGTGCATTCCTTGAATTTCTCGTAGAGGTCAGTTTTACTTAATGGTTTTTCAGGGGTTCCTCGAGCTGTGTCTGCAATTTTGTTGAGTACTTTACCATTTTTGAGTTCTACTTCCACGATACTTCTCATCTTGTCGGTTCCCATTCTTGCGATTTCAGGGTCGTGAATGGTTTTCACTTTCTTCATCGTTTGCTGCATCTCTGTACTGTTCAGGAATTCTAAGGTGTATTCACGAAGTCCCGCTCGTCTTCTCAAGAGTATGCTTGCTAGTCCGAAGTTGAGACTGAACTTTGCTTGTAATTCGTCGCTGGGTTGGGTGTAGCGAAGTGGTTCAAGTATGTTTGGTCCTGCGCGCAATCTGATTTCTCGCACGTCCTCTGGGTGGACGTTTTGTTCAGAAACAATCTGGAGTAACGCATCCATTGAAGGTTGTCCTAGAGAACCGCATGGATACATCTTGATGGATGCTCCAGGATCAATCAGAGCATACGGATTTCCCAATTTTCCGAGAATTCTTTCAGGATCAGATCCATGGCCGAGAACTTCCATGAATCCCCAACGGCCGTCTAATGCGTTATTATCCGTTGTGAAGTTCTTCGCTCCTAACATGCTCGCAACAATGCCATTGGAGGCTGCTCTTCCACAATGAAGCGGTTTGGTCATGGTTCCAAAGTTCGCTCGAATCCCAGAACTTATGCTTGCTGTGATACCCAGCGCAAACCTAAGCTGTTTTTCATCAAGCCCTAGAAGCTTACTTGATGCAGCGCAGGCTCCGAATGCTCCAATGGTGCCTGTGCTGTGGAAACCTCTTCTGTAATGTTCAGGGTTGATAGCTTCAGCGATCTTGCATTCCACTTCGCAGCCAGCGATGAATGCTTCCAACAATTCTCTGCCGGATGATCCGACCTTCTCGCCGACGGCTAGAGCCCCAGCTAAAACAGGAATTGTTGGATGCGTAAGTAGGCCGTAGATTCGGTTAGGAGAGGTTGATAGTTGAGTATCATCATAATCATCAGCATGGCCACTAGTGCCATTAACTAAGGCTGCATCTGATGCCTCAGCCTTTAATTTGAACCCTATGAGCGTAGATGTGCCCGTGCATTTTTTGTCAGAGACGAAGTCTACGAGTTTTCTAACGCATTCGGTTCTTGATCCAGCCAGAATCAATCCTACCCCGTCAATTACGTGTTCAATCGCGATCCTCCTCACGTCATGTGATGGAGAACTAGTCTTAAGCAGGAAATCAACAACTTCACTAGTTATTGAAGAACTCACTATAAATCATCATATGAATACTTGAAACTCACTGATAACTATTACAGGCCAAAGGCTCAGAATTTTATTCTTGCGGGTTCGATTGTTGTTGCGGCTAACAGTGACCAGCATTCGAAATGGTTCCCGTTTGGGTTACCGCTTAGAGGGAAGTGATTCCATGTCCAGACCTAGACCGAAGCCGACTTGATCCGCCTCCTCCAACATCCTTCTTGTGCGCCTAAGCAGGCGGAGCATCGTCGTTCATCCGTCGTTCTGAGTGGTATGTGACCTTGGAAAGATGTTGCTTGCTGAGTTCTTCTTCTAGACCACAGCGTTCTTCATGGGTGTGTGGTTGTATGCGGTTTCCAATGAAACGTTAGGTCGTTTAGCCAAGTGTATGACGAGTCAGGTACTGTTCCAGGCATCCATAATGTCGGCTGATGAGGTCACGTCATATCTTCTCTCGAATACTCTCATCATGCCCTCATGACTTTCCTTGCAGAAAGACGCGACGCAGTCCCTGAGTATTACCACTACGTAGCCAAGAGAATACGATGCATCCCTCACGGTTGATTCTATGCATCCATCTGTCTGACAGCCGCTCATAACCAAAGTTCTAATGTTGCAGTTTCGCAAAATTAAGTCAAGCGGTGTGCCGAAGAAGGCACTGTTTCTGGTCTTCCTGATGACTATGTCGCCTGTAGCTGGTTTAACTGCTTCAATGAACTGGGCGCCCCAAGTTCCTTCAACAATACTTCGCGGGAGACGCGTAGGGTCAGTTTGTTTGTATATCTTAAGCGCCATCCGCACGTCGGCATCTGTCCTCGCTGCGGTTTCAGGTAGGCGTACGGCTTGAGTATAGACAACCATGACATGTGCTCTATGTGCAGCATCAAGCAACAGTTTCAGCCGATTTAGAATCGGTGGATATACGGAAAAATCGTAAATTGACCGATCATAATTCATCTTACCTATTGCTCCTTCAGGCAAGCAGAGGTCATTCTGTGGATCAATAACCATCAAGGCAGTGCGGTTAGGATTTACAAGTTGCTTTAGTTCGGCAGTGGCCAAACTTTCCTCAGACATAGTTGCGAAGCCTCATTTGACATTGAGCGCGGCTTCGTAATATCCTATCGCATTAATTCCCAAACGTGATCTGTGCGATTCTTTCTAAGGATTTTAGGAATCATAGGCTGTGTTCTTAATGTATCTTGATTCGATACGAGTAAAAAACTGAAAGCGTCTGTTGAAACATATACCCGACGAGGAGAGTTGAATACGAGAAATCGTGCCAAAGATCGATAGGCTGACTATCACGTGAGCAGGTGATCAATTTCCCGTTCTTTCCTCAAACTGAGAGACGTTGAAAAGGTGCAAAATAGACTAGTTCACAAATACTCCCACCTGGTCGGAGAAGCAAGATCAGTGAAAGAAGAGCCCCCCATTGAGGTAGATGGTTTGTCCGGTAACATATTCATTCTGAGCTAGGAAAACTACCGCCTCGGCTACTTCATCTGGTCGCCCCAGTCTTCCGAGTGGGATAAGTTCCTGCCGACGCTGTGGATCCTTTACCATCTCTGTCTCAATCAAAGTTGGCGCGACTGCGTTTACCGTTATTCCCCATTTGACTAGTCGCTGAGCGTATGCGCGTGTAAGTCCTTCAATTCCTGCTTTGGAGGCAGTATAGTGGATACCTACGCCTCCACCAGTTTGGGTAGCGCCGGAAGACATGTTAATGATTCTCCCCCAGCGTCGGTGACGCATTCCAGGCAGGACTGCCTGTGTAACTAAGAAAACAGATTTCAGGTTCGTACGGATTACTTCATCCCAATCTAGTTCCGTTATGGCTTCAATCTCTTGATACCGAGCGATTCCCGCATTGTTAACCAAAATATCAACTGGTCCAAGTTCTTTCTCAATAATTGAGATCATATTGTTGACAGGAGACGAATAGGAGACGTCTCCTTGCACAAGAATCGCCTTGCGTCCCAATGATGTCACTTGCTGGCAAGTCACTCTGGCTTCACTTTCTCTAGTTCTATAGTTTACAGCCACGTTGGCCCCAAAGAGGGCCAGCTTGATGGCCACCGCCCTTCCGATACCTCTACCTGCCCCCGTAACCAACGCTACTTTTCCACTTAAATCAGTCATTCCTTAGTCTCCGTCTCTGATTTGCTTATGTGCTCAGATGAGATGATCTCTATACTCTCTGCCCACAGATGAGCCGATCGGTTGAGTTTGCAATCCTTAGGACGTGATGGTTTATGTGGTCAACGCAAGCCTTCGGAGTGGTAGTGGAACCGGTCTGGAATACGATCTCCAAAAATGACCGTGTGCTATCCTTTCCAATGTTCCTCGTTGGCTTCTGCCGAAGCTCAGATGATTGAGTAACTACGGTTTCACCAGAATC
>CAYWMG010000367.1:0-2498 GCA_964459245.1 uncultured Candidatus Bathyarchaeia archaeon | reverse complement strand
TGTGACATGAACCATGTCAAGTAGCTCGTGCCGCTTGCGGTTGTACACAGGATTGCGATGGCCATTGAGGCCGCTCCGAAGAGGATAGTTTTGGGCAGCGACCCTTTGGAAAGCACCGCCCAAACTAGGGCGATGAGTAATACGCTGGCAACCGCCTCTCGCGTCAGGATGCCGAGCCCCACTATTGCTGCCGCGGTTATGATTCTTGAGATTGACGCTTTCGGAATGTCCCACTTGAAAATAATGTAGGTCGCTAGGAGGATGAAGAAGTAACCACCCATGTCGGTTAGTACTGATGCTCCGTAAAACAGGATCGGAACTGATGTGGTGAAGAGCACTGTAGAGATCAAGGCTACCCTCCTGTCTTGGGTGATGAATTTTGTGAATTCAAACATCAAGATGCAGGTTGCGCACCAAAAAACTAGGTTGATGATCCCGAAGGCTGTACCAATTCCTACCGCATAACCTAGCAGGGAAGCAAGAAGTGGAATTATCGGGCGGAGGAGTGTCTTGAATGCAAAGCCGCTTATGTTGCCCTTGCCTTGGAAGTATAGGGCGGTTGCGATGTATTGTGACGAGTCAGGATACACTTGACCGAAATGGGTTAAGCCTTCAACTAGGCTTAGTGTCAAGAGGCTTATCGTTGTTCTGGATTCAGCGATCTTCATTCAATCCACAACTGGTTCGCATGTGAGTTTGAGCATTAATAAAGCAAGTCTGTTATGTCGTCAGTTGTCGTGATGATTCAGTAGTTTGCTGAATGCTCGAAAGGTGGTTTGTGCATGGTGCGTTGAAGAGACGCCAACGATGGCTCCTGAGAGTTTTGGAAGAGACTGCAAATAGGCTATTGCTTCATCTAACGCCAAATATCCTCCAGCCAACGTGCTCATTGCGATTACGTTCACCTCTCGATTGAGGGAGGATAATGCGGTCTCGCATGTTTCGCGAGATGGATTCATTTGGAATCCGGTCATGTTAAAAGGTGTCATGATGACCGTCTCCTCGAGTGAGATGTCGGATTCTTGGAAGAATCGAACGAACCGTGCAAAGTTGCGGGTGACGTAGCCTGGCATCACGTGGAATTTCTTGCGAATATGCTTGTCATACTCAGTGAAGAGTTCTCTGGAGTTAAATGCGAGAGCTAAATCCGTCACCACCTCGTGCAGTAGGATAGCCCTCAACGTTGCGGTCTTAGGTTTAATTCGCAGGTAACGTTCAATCTCGACTTCAATGTAGAATTTCAGGAGCTTTACCGGGTTCAGGGTTGCTGCCGAGATTCCGCCTTTGAGCAGAGTCTTAGTCTTACTGGTCAAGGATAGGTTGGAGGTGAAATGTTTGATTATTCCACCCATTCCAACTTCGTTGGCTAATCGTACGTATCCTTCAGCATATGGCAGAATGGGGTAGATGTCGAACGTGCGTTTTGGTAGATCCTCTTCGTGAAGTCTTTGAAGAATCTTCTGATTGGTCGGATGGGTTGAGAATGAGAACCCGCTGGCGCCGTATTGAATCGCTTCGTCAACAACGCTCGCCATTGCAGGAATATTCAGTCTGCTCATCGTCTCCCTCGCCTTCGATTGCGCTAGGTGGCTTACGCCAATGAACGAATTGTCTCCGATGAGTAAACTTCTCATGATTCCAACCCGTTAGTTGAGGATCCTGTGAATCAACATGTTCACTCTGGCCGCTTCAAAGAAGTCTGGTACATTCTTATCGTGACGTAGAAATGCCTCGTCCTCCTTGGTGAATTCGGGTTCGGCGAGAAGGAAGGGAACAGAAGTTTCGAGGGAAGGCTTGTAGAAGGCTTGCTCGGTTCCATTATCGTTGGTGCTGCCGTATTTCGAGATCTTAAGATAATCGTCGGAAGCTACGAGGGATCCCTCCTTTCCAAAGACTTCTATGCAAATCTCGGGTAGCCTGAATTTTGGCATGCTCCAGCAAATGTCGACGTGCCCTTCGAGTCCCGTTTTATAGGATAGGACGGTGTGCACATAATCCTCCACTCGCCTAGAGTAAATTTGGCTCCTAACTGAATTTACTCGTTCTGGTTCGCCGAAAAGCCATAATGTTAAGTCCAGAACGTGTGGTGCAAGGTCGAGTAGTACTCCTCCTGTTCCAGGCTTGAAACGCCAAGACGACCCTTCTCTGAGTACGTCTGATGAGAAGGAATATGCTTTGAAGAACGTTACTTGGCCTAAGGCTCCTTTCTCAAGTGTCTCCTTCATTTTTAGGAAGATGGGTGAGAAACGTTTCTGGAAGCCGACCATGTGTGTCCCGGTGAGTTTCTTCGCTACTCCGCAGGCTTTCTTGGCAAGGTCTTTGGATGATGCTAACGGTTTTTCGACAAATACGTTCAAGGATGGGTTAGTCGTTGCGATGTCCAAGACCAGCGGTACATGAGTATTGATGGGTGTTGTTACGAAGACCGTGTCCAGGTCTTCCTTCGCTATCATGTGCGAGTGGTTGGTGTAGAAATTAACTTTAGGTATTATTGACTT
>CAYWMG010000366.1:0-2804 GCA_964459245.1 uncultured Candidatus Bathyarchaeia archaeon | reverse complement strand
CCAACATCTGCTTCTCACTTCGAATTCTTTATAGCCGCCAATGTTACCACCGAGCTGAGAAGGAAGCGTCTTGCAGTCAAACGCGAGGAAAACTATCATCGTGCTTGCAGTCGGTGCAGCAATATTGCTGATCGATTGGTTCTACCTAACCTATATGACCAACCACGGTTTAGAGCGCAAGTTTCAAGAAATTATTCTCAGCAACCTAGCCATTCCAGTACCGCTTCAATGGTTACCAGTGGCGGGGGTCGTTCTAGTATCCGTTGTAGTTATGCAGGAAGTGGTAGCGGTAATCTTCCCGAGGCGCACTGGATCTAATGTGGATACCGGCCTCTCTAACATTCGGTTAGTAAGAGTGATAGCATTCTCGCTGGCAGCGTTCGTCTGTGTGCTCTATATACCGTACATTCTTGGCTCTGATTGGTTCTGGGCGAGGATGAGCAGTGCCAGTGGTATATCGCAGATACGTGATCTTGCACTCTGGCTAATGAAAACAGAACGACCAATGGTGGAGATGGATCCATTGTGGCAATATGCCACCTCAGAGCTCCTTGCATTGACGAGCATGGTCTTTGTTGCTGCGATGTTTGGACGAAGCCCCAAACGAATAAGAAGATAAGCTCATTGTGAACACCGGCGTCAAGGGTTATGCAACGATAGTTGAATGAGTCGCACTCGACGCGGCTATCCACACGATTATACTCCATTAACGCATCCATATTTCTGAACTTATTTTCGTCAGCAAGTTCTAAATCGGACATAAGAAACAACTATTGTTCGAATCGGGGCATTCTATGTCTGAACAATGTTGCCTCTGTGAGGGACGATCAGAAGAAGGCAGTGAATTCTGTAATCTTCACAGGACTGCGTCTGTCAATCTTGAAGCTGCATACATTGTTTGGAGCAAGGCATTCGGAGCTTTGACGAGAGAGGAATATCATGCAAGGCTGAAAAAACTTTACGAAGTAGGCTCAGCAGTCAAGGAGGTACTCCAGTACATTCAGGACAAGAGGACGGCGCCTCTGCCACGTTGAAACCCCCATGTTGCCTTGTACGTATTCAAGGCCACGAGTCGAGAAGAGAAGCCCAGAAAAATCAGCCTGGCCGCTACTGCCTCTGAGGTTCTTATATATCCCGCTCTAGGTGCACGCGCACGGGTTCCTAACAGACATCAATATCATGGAAGTGCAAAATCAAGTGCTGACAACGCTGATAATTACTGAAAAACCCGATGCGGCCTTGCATCTGGCCAACGCACTAGGTACAAAAAATCAAGTAAAGAAGTTGAACCAGAGGGGTGTTCCATTTTTTGAAGTGCAAAAAGAACAGGAACGAATTCTCGTTTGCTCCGCTCTAGGTCACTTGTATGCTGTCGCAGCAAAAAGTGAAGCGAAGAGATCACAATACCCTGTATGGGAGCTTTCATGGAGGCCGAAGCATCTAGTTCAGCGGGGTCAAGTAATACAAGAGAAGTGGATCAGAACAATCTCAGACTTATCGAAGGAAGCCCACCGGTTCATCAATGCCTGTGACTATGACGTTGAAGGTTCCTTGATTGGATATACGATTTTGAAGTATGCCTGCGATGGTGCCGATCGGAATGCTCGACGCATGAAGTTTTCCACGTTGACGACTAAGGAATTGCAAGATGCGTATTCTAAACTGTTGCCGAGGTTAGACTTCGAGCTTGCATTCGCCGGAATGTGTAGGCATGAGGTTGATTGGTTGTTTGGAATCAACCTATCTCGAGCCTTGACTCAATCGGCGCTCAAGGCGAGTAATCGTTATTCCACCCTGAGCACGGGGAGAGTTCAAGGTCCTACGATGCGGTTCGTAGTGGAGAGAGAGCGGGAAATTCAATGTTTTGTCCCAACCCCCTTCTGGGTCTTGAGATGCTTCGTCGAAGTCAATGGTAAGCAGTTGGAGGCTGAATTCGAGATTGAACGCCTCGATAAGAAGACGAGCGCAAATCGAGTAACGGAAGAATGCGCGGGTAAAATTGGTATCTTGGAAAAGATTGAGTCACACACCTACACTCTCCAACCTCCAACCCCCTTTGATCTGTCCACCCTGCAAGCGGAAGCCTATCGCCACCTCGGACTCGCACCGAGGACCACGCTTGGAGTAGCAGAACGGGCATACCTCGATCAACTCATCTCCTACCCAAGAACCTCCAGCCAGAAACTCCCGCCCACAATCGGATACCGCGAGATTCTGGAAGGACTAAGCAAACAGGCATCCTACCGTATGGAGACAGCGAAAATATTGAGCGCGTCACGTTTGGTGCCTCGAGAAGGAGGAAAGGAAGACCCCGCACACCCAGCAGTATACCCTACGGGAGTCCTCCCATCCAGGCAGTTAGAATCCAAGGAACAGAAACTCTTCGACTTAGTAGCCCGACGTTTCCTCGCTACCTTTGGAGAGCCAGCTACCAGACAGAGCGATAAAGCAATAATCAGGGTCGGTCGATATCATTTCTTTCTCCGCGGCGCTCGAACTCTCTTCAAGGGCTGGATCGAGTTTTATGGCCGCTATGCGAAGTTTGACGAGATTCCTCTACCACCACTCAAGGAGGGACAATCGGTTGTCGTTAAAGAAATTCGCGTCAACGAGAGATACACGCAGCCTCCCCCAAGGTACAATCCGAGTAGTCTACTGAAATTAATGGAAGATATGCAAATAGGAACTAAAGCAACAAGAGCCGACATAGTTCAAACATTATACGAACGTGCCTATGTCAAAGATGATCGACGCATGATGATGGCCACGCCGCTCGCCTTGTGTATGAATGAGATTCTTATGAA
>CAYWMG010000365.1:0-1580 GCA_964459245.1 uncultured Candidatus Bathyarchaeia archaeon | reverse complement strand
AGCAAACCAAGAAACAAAATTGCTATGATCACATAATTTCTGCGCTTGCGTGTAGGCACTACGGTTTTCATGCCTGTCGTGGAGCAATACCATGCCTACTTGGAAAAGACTTGTGATACCCTACGTCATGTCATAGGTAATCAGAATGTGGTAACGTCAAGTTGTTGGTTGTTTTGGGCTTGGTTATTTGGCGTAGTCCAGGTTCACGTCGGTTCTTCCGTCTCTAAACTGGAGTTTGCGGCCTATTTCAGATAGTGGTTCTGTTGCATCTATGGGACACGCTCTCTCAAGAAATTCTCATACCATCAACATACAGTAGATACATCCATTGCCCTTGAGAAAATGCTTATAGTGAATGCGCACAGCTCTTGCACTAGCAACTGGTGCTTTAATGTCGGACTCACGCAGGTACCTGGCTCCAGGATGGGATCAAATTTACAGTATGCTTCTGGAGCTGGCGCTTAGGATACGGAAGTCCGGATTCAAAGCAGATCTCATAGTGGGCGTATCTAGAGGCGGATGGGCTCCCGCGAGAATATTATCGGATTTGTTAGAAAATGCTCGCACGGCGAATATTAAGACTGAATTCTACACTGGGCTTGGAAAGACAGCCGCTAGACCAATAGTGACCCAACCGATCAGCGAAGAAATCTCCGGAAAGAACGCCTTGGTGGTGGATGATGTTTCGGATACGGGCGGGAGTCTCAAAGTAGTCATGGAACACCTTCGAGAGAAGGGTGCCGCAAGCGTGAAGACCGTAACAATATACTTCAAACCTCACAGCGTCTTCAAACCCGACTACTTTGCAGATACAACTAGCGACTGGATCATATTCCCTTGGGAGCGTTTGGAGGCAACTAAACTCTTAATCAAGGAAGCGAAAGATCAGGGGCGAGGAGAAGAGTCAGTTCGTTCCATACTCAAAAAATGTAACTTCAACGAGTCGACAATAGATAGCCTACTCCAACTAGCAAATGATGTGTGACAATTGCGCTTTGAATTGGAGGAATTCCAGAGCAAGGTATGGATCTCTTCATTCGAGGGGAATGTAGATGCAGCCACGATCATGCAAGCGGTTCAGGAGAAAGTCCCCGACGCGACAATTCAACTATTTGACCTCGATAGAATCGCAGGCTCTCGCCATCTATTCTTAGCAGCCTACAACGCGGAGAAGTCATACAATTCAACAAGACGCATCTCACGATCATTATCAATGGAGATATTACTCTTCGTATCTGGAACAAGGCAGATCACTGAAGCACTAGAACGAGTTGGGATCAACCAAGCGACAACTAGGTCAGCCGTCTTGGCCATAGCTCCGTCAGACGAGGCTATCACGAAAATTTCAAACCTGCTAATTGAGAAGTTCAATCGGAAGGATGATGATAGACTTCTGGATATTTGGACTAAGGAGAGGAGAGCATCCGTTAGACGCGTTTTTAGCATCGGAACCAAAGAGTTGAAGGCGACGACTCAGGGGCGCAAGGAGATGGATAGGGCTATTGAGAAGTTGGCCATTGAACGATCCGCGATGCTGGCGATCGCCAAATGATTAAGCCGTACGTTTCTCTCGCTCAACA
>CAYWMG010000364.1:0-1857 GCA_964459245.1 uncultured Candidatus Bathyarchaeia archaeon | reverse complement strand
ACCGAATCAAGTAGTGAGTGCTAACTTTTCGTACTCTGCTATGCGGTGGTTATATTGATGCCGCAAAAACCTAATCTCACGTAATTCTATACTTACAATTGGCGCGGGTGAAGCTGCTTCGAACCTTAGGATGGGTGCGGTGCGACGTCTACTGAGCGAGGTTAAAGTGGCAAATTTGGCAACATCAAATCCTGAAGGAGCCCCACATCTAGTCCCGATATCCTTCATCCATGACGACGGGAAACTATATTTCACGTCAAGAATGCACTCAACCAAATGCAAGGACATTCTGCAAAACAACCGGGTTGCCCTATCAATTATTGGAACGGAGACTGTTGTCGTCATTCAAGGCACTGCCACAATTCTTGGCCCACTCCAAACATATCTAACGCCAGAACTTGCACGAACTTTTCTGAAAAAGTATTCCAGAAAACGACGAACAAGCTCAGACTCTGTCCTGGTAAGAGTTCAACCCATCAAAGTACTTGCCGGACGCCTAGGTAGGCGACAGCGACGAATAGAGTTCAATTAAAGAAAAGACCGGTCAAGCTATAGCCGCAAGAAGTCGGTAAGAGTGTGAAAGGGATGAAGATTCCAAGAGTCATGATTGCTGCTACGAGAGCGAAGAGTGGGAAGACACTAGTCTCATGCGCGGTTATGTCCTCTCTTACCAAGTTAGGTTTGAAGATTCAACCGTTTAAGGTTGGGCCAGATTTTATCGATCCCTCTTATCATTCTATTCTGACAGATTTTCAATCGCGTAATCTGGATAGTTACATGTTCGATCGGGATACGTTGATTTCGACGTTTGTGCGTCACTCGACTAAGGCTGACTTGAGCGTCATCGAGGGAGTGTTCGGTCTCTACGACAGCGTGGATGGAGTGAGTGAGCGAGGCAGCACCGCGGAAGTTGCAAAGATGCTGGCGTGCCCAGTAATCCTCGTTGTCGACTCAGAGCGATCGAATAGGAGTCTCCTAGCAACTGTTCAGGGGTTTCGTAATTTTGACAAACTCGTCCAGATTAAAGGAATCATACTGAATAACATGGGTACGCGAAGGCAGGAAGAGAAAATTCGCACGGCTATTCGCACATTTATGCCCGAGATCGAGATCTTGGGCACAATTCCGCGTAGCACGATGATTGAGGAGAAGTTCAAGTATAGACATTTGGGACTGATTCCAACAGCAGAACGCGTGAAGGATATGGACGAGTTGAAGAGCACAATCGACGGCGTTGCAAACTATCTAGATACCCCTAGAATCAGAGAGATCGCTCAAGAAGCAGAAGATATAACGCCAGCTGAAACTCGCACGCCAGAACACAACAAGAGAGACGTAATCGTGGGAGTAATTCGCGATAAAGCTTTCTCATTCTACTACCCTGAGAACCTTGAATATTTAGAAGCCAATGCTAAGCGTGTCCACTACGTGAACTCCTTTGTGGACTCAGAATTACCGAACGTTGATCTGCTGTATATTGGCGGAGGATTTCCAGAAATCTATGCCGCTGAGCTTCAGCAGAATGAGGATTTGATGAAGAGTATCCGCAACCATTGGTCCTCAGGGATGCACATCTACGCTGAATGTGGTGGCTTGATGTATCTAACGAAGGCGATAGTTGATGCTGAAGGAAACGCCCATAAACTGGTGGGATTAATCGACGGCTTTGTTCACGTAGAGCGAACCCCAGTCGGGCATGGATACGTCAGGCTCGAATCCACCTTACCAAACCCCCTTGCGAATTCTGGAACAAAGTTGGTGGGGCACGAATTCCACCATTCACGCATAGAACTTGGATTCAAGCCTACATTCGCATTTCAGGTATTACGCGGCCAAGGAATTGATGGCGAACACGAC